>DAOVXM010000066.1 GCA_030636125.1 Chloroflexota bacterium
ACTGCTAACATGCGCCTGAACGGCAAAATTCACGACGCATCCGTGGCAGGCATCACCCAGCTGCTCACCGGTCAGATGATGGAAAACCTGCCTTTGGCCTGGAAGCTCTTCGTGCGGGGTCGGGTTAAACCCCCACCTCTCCCTCTGGGCGGCGGAAGGTTCCGCAAAATTTACAGAAACGCCCTCGAAAGGGAGGCTAATGCCAGGATTTGAATCTTGTTCTAACCTGCTACTTCACATGGTATCAAGGCCTCATCAGCGAAAGGTTTTCTAAATGAAATACGGTTACTATCCTGGATGTTCCCTCGAAGGCATCAGCGTGGAATATAACCACTCAATGCGCAGCCTGTTCAATGCATTAGATGTGACCGTTGAGGACTTACCAGAATGGATCTGCTGTGGCACTCTCGCCGCTCCTTCGATCTCACGTTTGCTAGGGGTGGCCACCCCATTGTGGAACGTAGCCAGAGCCAAACAGGAAGGGTATGAACAATTGATCGCACCCTGCAGCGCATGTGTTTATCACTTTAAGAACGCTGAGAAGCAGGTGGACAAAGACATCGAGCTGCGCGAAGATGTCGAAGCAGTATTGGAATTACCCCTCTCTGACCTGCCACGTACCGTCCATCCTCTTGAAATCCTGATCAAGGACGGTTTTGAAGAACGGATCAAATCCACTATTATCCGGGATATGTCAGATTTAAAAGTAGTGTGCTACTACGGCTGTCATATTTCACGCCCAGCTGATGTAATGCAGTTTGATGACCCTGAAGACCCACAAAGCATGGACCTTTTGCTCAACTGGGCAGGGGTGGAGACGTTGGATTGGTCAAGTAAAGTCGATTGCTGTGGGGCACATTTCAGCCTGATCAGACCTGATATCGTCGTGGATCTGTGCGCCAAACTCGTCGATGCAGCCCTTGAAGCTGGTGCAGATGCGATCGTTGTCGCCTGCCCTATGTGTCATGCCAACCTCGATACCCGCCAGGAGGAGATTGCCGGCAGGTTGGGACATCCAATCAAACTCCCGGTCCTGTACTTCTCACAAGTGCTGGGGTATGCCTTAGGTTTGGAGCCTAATGTTCTGGGACTGAAGAAACACATCGTTGACCCGCTTCCGTTGATGCTGGAGAAATGCCAGGCGCGGGGCGCAGGATTTGCTCACCTCCCGGAGGTGACAGCATGATCATTCCTAAAGGCGCCATCCCCACATTGGCCTCTAAAAATGGCCAGCCAGTCGGTGCGGTGATGGTTGTGGGGGGTGGCATCGCAGGGATGCAGGCTAGCCTGGACCTGGCGGATGCCGGCTTTAAAGTGTATCTGGTAGAAAAAGAACCTGCCATCGGGGGTCACATGGCGGCCCTTGATAAAACCTTCCCAACCAATGACTGTGCCATGTGCACCATAAGTCCCCGGTTAGTATCCACTGCCGGTCACAATAATATTGAGGTATTAACCGATACAGAACTAATCGGGCTAGATGGGGAGGCTGGAAATTTCACAGCCAATGTCCGCCGTAATGCGCGCTACATCGATGTAGAGAAATGCACGGCATGTGGTGATTGTGCGGCGGTATGTCCGATAACCCTGGTTGATAATTTCAATGGCGGACTTAGTCAACGCAAGGCGGCCTATAAACTATATCCTCAAGCCGTCCCCAACGCATACGCCATTGAGAAGAAAGGCATCGCTCCTTGCCGGGATGCATGCCCGGCAGGACAACGCGCTCAGGGCTATATCGCTCTAATTCGAGAAGGGCGCTACGAAGACGCACTCCGAGTCATCAAAGAGGACAATCCCTTCCCGGGGATATGCGGCCGGATTTGTAATCATCGCTGTGAAACGGCTTGTAACCGCAACCTGGTTGATGAGCCAATCTCCATCGCCGCGCTAAAACGGTTCGTGACCGACCAGGTGTACGCCACACCTTACGAACCACCTCAGCCTGCCAAACGAAAATATGATCAACGTGTAGCTGTTATCGGTTCAGGACCTTGTGGGCTGACAGCTGCCAAAGATCTGGTGCAGGCTGGATATGGTGTGACCGTTTTTGAGGCGCTTCCCGTGGCTGGTGGGATGCTGCGGGTGGGGGTTCCAGAATACCGTTTGCCAACCTCGATCGTGAACCGAGAAGTACAAGAGATCATTGACCTGGGGGTTGAACTTCGCTTGAACACGCGCATCGAGAATCTAGATGACCTCTTTGCGGAGGGTTTCGACTCCGTGCTAATTGCAGTTGGTGCTCACAATGGCAGACGCCTCCCTATTCCAGGTTCAAATCACCCGGAAGTATCCACTGCAATACATTTTCTACGGGATGTGTGCCTGGGGAAAGGACCGGATATTCGAGGTCGCCACGTGCTGGTGCTCGGTGGAGGAAATGTGGCTCTGGACAGCGCCCGCACTGCCGTCCGTTTGGGAGCCAAGCAGGTAGACGTCGCCTGTCTGGAGGCTCGCCATGCGATGCTGGCCGACGAACATGAAATTATTGAAGCAGAAGAAGAAGGCATCCGACTCTTCCCTGAACGAGCCTTCAACCAGATCGTCAACAATAATGGCCACATCACTGGTGTTGAGGCAGTGGATGTGAAATTCATGCAATTCGAGGCGGATGGATCACTGACTCTAGAGACGGAACCAAACAGCGAGCACCTCCTGGCGGGAGACATGGTGTTCTTTGCCATTGGACAATCGGCTGGTTTAGCCGTCATCCCCGAAGATCGCCAGGTTGGCACCACCCGGGGAGGGAATGTAGCAGTCAATCCAAACACATTCTCTACCAGCCATCCAGGGGTATTCGCAGCGGGCGATGCCACTACTGGAACCGCATTTGTAATCGAGGCTGTAGCTGCAGGTCACCAAGCTGCTGAGAGCATTCTGAAGTATCTACAAGGTGAGGAGCTTGAAGTTCGTGATCAACCACTGCTGCCGGTGGTCAAAATGAGCCCGACAGAAGTGTCGCTGCGTGTCGCCAGAGGTGAAATTGAACCGGAACCTCGCCTCCGTATGAGCGCGCTGGAGAGCACTCAGCGCCGTCAAACGTTTGATGAGGTCAACCTGGGCTACACTGAAGAACAGGCACGCGCGGAAGCTGCCCGCTGCCTGCAGTGTGGAGTTTGCTCGGAGTGCCTTTCATGTTACTACAATTGCGCCGCGGGAGCGATCAATCACGATCAGGTGGCAAGCCTTCAAAATCTCGACGTGGGGGCTGTCATCCTGGCCAGCGGTTTTGAGCCCTATGACGCCCACCCGAATGGTGAATATGGCTTGGGTCGCTTTCCTAACGTGGTCACCAGCATGCAATTTGAACGCGTGCTGTCACCCACCGGTCCCTATAGCGGTCATTTAGTCCGCCCATCGGATGGGCACGAACCTAAACGTATCGCCTGGATCCAATGTGTCGGCTCTCGAGAGGTTGAGCGTAACTGGTGCTCAGCGGTGTGCTGCATGTATGCCACCAAGCAAGCGATCATCACCCAAGAACATGCACCGGGAACAGAGTGCACGATTTTCTTCATCGATTTCCGAGCCTATGGCAAGGGATTCGACGCATACTATGAGCGGGCCAAAGAAGAGGGTGTCCGGTATGTCAGGGCGCTGCCTTCCACGATTAAAGAAAATCCCAATAACGAAGGACTCGAAGTTCACTATGTCCTACCCGACGGAAGCCAGGCTCTAGAAGAATTCGATCTGGTGGTCCTCTCTGTCGGAATGCAGCCTCCGAATGGCATGACCCAGCTTGCGGGTGATTTAGGTGTTGAACTAACAAGCGATGGTTTCTGCCAGACAACCAACTTATCTCCCCTGGACACGACTCGCAGTGGAGTGTACGTCTGCGGTCCATTTGCGGAACCAAAGGATATCCCTGAGACAGTGATGTCTGCCAGCGCTGCCGCGGCAAGAGCGATGACCCTGCTGGCCGAGGCTCGCCATACTCTTGTTCAACCCAAAGAATACCCACCAGAAATCGACGTCTCGGATCAAGCTCCCCGTGTGGGTGTCTTCGTTTGCCATTGTGGAACGAACATCGCCGGTGTAGTGGATGTGGAAGCCGTCACCGAATATGCTCGTTCTCTCCCCGATGTAGTTTTTGCTGATAACAATCTTTTCACCTGTTCAACCGATTCCCAGACTCGCATCCAGCAGGCAATCAAAGAACAAAACCTCAACCGGGTGGTGGTGGCTTCCTGTACTCCTCGCACGCACGAACCGATTTTCCAGGATACCATTCGCCAGGTTGGCCTGAATTTCTATTTATTCGAATTGGCCAATATCCGCGACCAATGTTCCTGGGTACACCGCGACTTCCCCGAGGAAGCCACTGAGAAAGCTAAAGATTTGGTACGTATGGCGGTAGCTAAAGTTCGGCTGGTAGAACCCTTGCAAAGGAAATGGTTGGAATTCAACCACGACGCCCTGATCATCGGCGGCGGATTGGCAGGGATGACCGCCGCGCTCGAGCTGGCTGACCAGGGGTTCAAGATTTCGCTGGTTGAGCGCCAGGCAGAACTGGGTGGAAATATGCGCCACCTGCATTTCTTACTCAGCCATGCCGACCCCCAGGCGTTATTGGCTGAACTGATCAAGAAAACAATCAATCACCCCAACATTTCTACTTTCCTTAATACAGAGGTTGACTCATTCGAGGGCAGTCTGGGTAAGTTCAACAGCACACTCAAGATCGCGCACGGTGAAAATACTCCCATCATCCATCACGGTGTGGTGATCGTCGCCACAGGTGCCCAACCCTACCAGCCATCAGAACATCTTTATGGGCAGGATGAGCGTGTTCTCACCCAACTGGACTTCGAAGATATTCTCGCCAGGGGATCAACAGAAATCTCTAACCTGAAATCAGTTGTCATGATCCAATGTGTAGGCTCACGCACAAAGGAGCGCCCTTACTGCAGCCGTATTTGTTGTGGACAGGCCGTGAAGAACGCTTTGCAGATCAAAAAGATCAACCCGGATTGCGAGGTGTATATCCTTTATCAGGATATCCGCACCTATGGCCTTTTGGAGAAATATTACCGGCAGGCGCGTCAAGAGGGAGTGATGTTTCTGCGCTTCGAGCCAGAACAACCTCCACAGGTAAAGGCAGATGGTACCCTGCAGGTGATCATCCATGACGCCATGCTTGAGACGGATATCCTCCTCGAGGCAGATCGCGTGGTTCTATCAGTGGCCACCATCCCCCGGGAGGATGCCAGTCAACTCGCCCAACTGCTCAAAGTACCACAAATGCAGGATGGCTTTTTCCAAGAAGCGCACATGAAGCTGGCACCGATAGACTTCGCCTCGGAAGGAATCTTCTTGTGCGGCATGGCGCACTACCCTAAGAAGGCTGTAACAGAGACCGTGATCCAGGCCAAAGCAGCGGCAGGGCGGGCAGGGACGATCCTCGCCCGGCGGAATCTTGAGATAGAACCGATCACCTCCCATGTACTGGATGACAAATGCGATGGCTGTGCCTATTGTGTTGACCCTTGTCCCTTTGACGCGATCACGTTGATCGAATACACGAATGAATCTGGCCAGACGAAGAAACGGGTAGTTGTCGATGAGACGATATGCAAGGGCTGCGGCACCTGCCAGGCTACCTGTCCCAAGGATGCAATATACGTCTCACACTTTAAGCTGGATTATTTACGAGCTATGACTATGGCCGCCTTGGAGGTGTAATTTTGAATGATTATGAACCCTTGATCATCGCTTATACATGCTACTGGTGCTCCTATACCGCGGCTGACCTGGCAGGAACGTCTCGCATCCAGTATCCCCCCAATATTAGGATCATCCGCGTTCAATGCAGCGGCATGGTTCATCCCAACCTGGTGATTGATGCACTCACCAATGGCGCGGATGGCGTTCTGATGTGCGGCTGCCATCTAGGGGATTGTCATTATCGCGAAGGGAATTTGCGTGCCCAATCGCGTGCCGATGCTCTCGACTTGATGCTAGAAGATTTCGACCTTGAACCGGAACGCTACCGTCTTGAGTGGGTAGCAGCTTCAGAAGGCCCACAATTTGCCAAAGTTGTGACAGATATGGTTGAAGATTTGCGTGAGATAGGACCGAGTGTCTACAAATGATTCGATGAAAGAATTATGAGCATTAGAATCCTATCTCGTCCATGTTCTCAGAGAAAAGGAGGATATATTGGAAAGATTATTTTTTTTCGGGCAATGTCTAGAAATAGATAAGACTAATAAGGAGGTTGACTGATGGCTGTAAAAGTCGCACAAGAGTGGTTTGCCATTTGCGGTGGCTGTGAAGTCACCGTGCTTGACGTTGGCGAACCGTTGATCGACCTGCTGCCTGAGCTAGAATTCGTACACATGCCAGTGATCATGGATCACAAAATATACGGTCAGACAGGGGAGGAAAGCAAGGCGGATATCCCCGAGGCGGATGTAGGTATCATCACCGGCAGCATCCGAAATGAAGAAAACAAAGAGCTTGCTGAGTTGATGCGCTCTCGAGTAAATTTTCTGATATCCATGGGCTCATGCGCCTGCTATGGAGGTGTACCCGCGCTGGCCAACCAGTTCGCGGTGGATGAGATCTACCAGCGGGTGTTCCAAGGAAATTCGACAACCGAACCCGGAGAGACACCCACAGAAGGTTTACCAGCCTTGCTAGACCGTGTTTACGCAGTGCACGAGATCGTGGATATAGACCTAAATCTGCCAGGCTGCCCTACAACACCGGATATGTTTGTAGCTGCGATAATGCACCTGCTGAAAGGTACACCCTTTGCGCTGGAGACGAAAAGCGTATGCGATCAATGTCCAACTATCCGCGAGCAAAAGGCGGGAGCGGGCATCACCCTCAAGCGTCCGCTTGAGTCAGTGGAGGGAGTTGGAGAGTCACTGGAAAAAGTACGCTGCTTCATGGAGCAGGGTTATCTCTGCCAGGGGCCAGCCACACGTGCTGGGTGCGGTGGTATGGATGGAGGCACTCCCCGCTGCATCAGGGCATATATGCCCTGCCGAGGTTGCTTCGGTCCTCTCACCGATCAGGCCAACCCCATGGTAGATATGATGGGTGCTATCTCGACCATTGGCCTCAACCCCCGGGAGATCCCCGACCGGGCAGCTCAATTTAACCGGTTTGCAGGTTCCGGGCGCTTACGAACGAAGAGGAGGTAAAAATGGGAAAAACACTGGTCATACAACCTGTCAGCCGCATTGAGGGCCACGCGAAGATCACCATTCAACTTGATGATGCTGGCAACGTGTCCGACACCATGGTGAACGTCATCGAGCTGCGGGGTTTTGAACGCTTTTGCGTCGGCAAACCGGTCGAGGAGATGCCGCGCATTACAACCCGCATCTGCGGTGTGTGCCCCTGGTCGCACCACCTGGCATCTGCCAAAGCCACTGATGCAGTCTTTGGCGTAGAGCTGCCACCAGCCGGCGAAAAACTTCGTCGGTTGTGCAACAGTATCGCTTATATGGAAGAACACATCCTCCACTTCTATGTACTGGCTGGTCCCGATTTCGTCCTGGGACCTGATGCAGAATACCCGGTGCGCAACGTGATCGGCATCCTGAATGCCGTTCCTGATGTGGGCAGAAGGGTGGTTAAAGTTCGCCATATGTGTGCCAAGATGCTGGAGATGGTCGCCGGAAAAGCTATCCATCCGGCTGCTGCCGTACCAGGCGGCTTCAGTCGACCCCTTCCAGAGGAAGAACGCCAAACTCTGTTGCCAATGGCAGAAGAAGCACTGGAATTAGCCAAGTTCACAATGGCTTTTGCCAAGGAAAATATCTTCCCCAAGTATTTGGATGTGGTTAAAACCGTCGGTACGATCACCAGCGGATTCTTGGGCACAGTCACCGACGATGGCGCCTTTGAGCTTTACGATGGCAAACTGCGTATGATGTATTCGGACGGCTCATTCGAGGAGTTCGGCTACGATGAGTACGCCGACTTCATTGGCGAGCATGTTGAGCCGTGGACTTACCTCAAGTTCCCTTATGCCAAGAAGCGCGGCCCCTTCGCATTGGAAGACGACGCCCCCAGCCTCTACAGGGTGAACTCCCTGGCGCGCATCAATGTGGCAGACTACATGCCGACGCCGCTGGCTCAGAAAGAACTCGAAGAGTTCCGCGCCAGCTTTGGTCGTCCAGCGCAGCTGACCTTGCTCTACCACTGGGCTCGCTTAATCGAGCTGCTCTATAACGCCGAAATTGTAGTGCAGTTGCTCAACGATCCAGAGATCACCAGCCGCGATATTCGCGCCTCGGTGACACCACGGGCAGCACGTGGAGTGGGTGTGGTTGAAGCCCCAAGGGGTACATTAATCCATGACTACACGACCGACGAAGATGGATTGCTCACCCACGTTAACCTGCTCGTTGCAACCTGCCAGAACAATTCAGCCATCAACCTGTCAGTGAAACAGGCTGCTCAAACTCTGATCAAGAATGGAGAGTACGATCAGGGAACACTCAATACTGTCGAAATGGCAATTCGCGCTTACGATCCATGCCTGTCCTGCGCCACCCATCGAATGGATGGCACCATCCCAGTCAAAGTGGAGATCCTCGCACCGAATGGTGAAGTGATCGACACCCTCACCAACTGAGACAGGTAAATCGACCCCCAGGGATAACAAACCTTCCCTGGGGGTTCTCTCTTCAGGATTTGAGGTATATGGATACTGAGCAAACCTTAGACTTTAATCTCTTGCCAGCTTTTTGCCAAGCCCGAGTGCTTGTCTTGGGAGTTGGCAATGTCCTTTTTGGAGACGATGGTTTTGGTCCGGTAGTTGTCGAGTCCCTCTTACAGGATTACGATATCCCTGATGATGTGTATGTGATGGATGTAGGCACTGGTGTTCGCAAGCTGCTTTTTACATTGATCTTGGGAGATACCCTTCCTGAAGAAATCGTGATCGTTGATGCTGTAGATTGGGGATATTCCATCGGCGACGTGCAGGAGATCTCTGCAGACGAGCTGCCGGTGACCAAGATCGACGATTTTTCACTACACCAGGTACCAACTTCAAACATGCTGCGCGAATTGCAAGACCACAGTCAAGTCAAGGTCTCCGTTATAGTTTGCGATATAGGGAACCTGCCCCAGAAGATTGATCCGGGATTGTCACCCAAGATCCGACAAGCAGTGCAAAGTGCGGCTGAGAAGATCGCCACACGGTTTTCGCTAGAACCTTTATAATAATATCCCTTTTTAGTCGTTTCAATTAATCGGTGGAGTTTATTATGAAGCAGCGCATGCCGGTTGTAGAAAACATTCTCAGCGCCAACGACCGTTTAGCAGAGGAGAATCGGTTCCGCCTGGAAACTGCCGGGGTATATGCCATC
>DAOVXM010000008.1 GCA_030636125.1 Chloroflexota bacterium
AAATAATTTTAAATATTTTATTGTCTTACTAGTATTGATTGCAAATAATTTTAAATATTTCGTCCTACTAGTATTAGTAGCCCCCCAATCATCTAAAGATACATATTTAGATGAAAGGACTTCTCTAGGCTTAACTGCTAATCCCATTCCTAATGCTAGACTATCTAAATTTCCGAACATTTGCTTACCTCGCTTTTAACATTTTAAGTTGTTTAGCAAGTGTTGAAATTGATTTCCGCTGCTTACGCTGCTTATAAACAATAACTACAACTACTGCTATTGCTAGAGCCAAATTATGCCCAATAAATTCCGCATGGCTCGAAAGTTGGGTTGACCCAAATAGTGTACTTAAGCGTTTATCAAGAAAAGCAAACAGTGGTGTCCTGATAGCTAAACCAATCATGCTAATAATAATAAATTGAACCAGTTGACGCCTTGGTGTCTTTGAACGCGAATCTGAATAAGTCCAATATCGATTCCACAAAAAGTTGTTGACGATTGCCGCTGAGAATGACAATACACTTGCCCAGATCGCCGCGATTCCTATAAGCCCTGCTAATAGATTAAATGTGCCGAAATCGACAATCGCACCCAAGGTCCCCACAATAGCAAAACGGAAAAAACGTGTCCTTTCCCGTGGATTTAAGAGTATCGCAGTCATACAATCCCCATCTCACCCTTGAAGTAAGGTATCGTTCGACTTATACCGTCTTCCAGGTTAATATTTGGCTCCCATCCTAAGATTGCTTTAGCTCTCGAAATATCAGGACGTCTACGTTGAGGGTCTCCCTCAGTGCGCGAGGAGTTCTCGAAGATAACTTCAGCATTATTATTAACCAAACGATTAATTGTCTGTGCAAATTCTAAAATAGATATCTCATCCGGATTACCAATATTTACAGGCATATGTTCATCGGAGTACAACAATCGCACGATTCCATCGATCAAGTCATCTACATAGCAAAAACTCCGAGTCTGACTACCATCACCATAGACGGTGAGTGATTGGCCGAGTAAAGCCTGTTGTAAAAAATTCGGTACCACCCGTCCATCTTCGATGTGCATTCTTGGGCCATAAGTATTGAATATCCGCACAATTCTTGTATCAATCCCGTGGAAATGGTGGTACGCCATCGTTAATGCCTCTGCAAAACGCTTTGCTTCATCATAAACCGAACGTGTACCAATCGGGTCCACATGACCCCAGTAAGTCTCCGTCTGAGGATGCTCAAGGGGATCTCCATAAATCTCGCTCGTAGAAGCGAGCAGGAAACGTGCCCCAAATGCCCTGGCAACCCCCAACATATTATGCGTACCTAAAGCACCAGCTTTCATCGTCTGAATGGGCAGATTTACATAACCAAGAGGTGAATTTGGGTTTGGGCTTGCTGGTGAAGCAAAATGCAGAACCGCATCTAACTTGCCTGGAACAAAAATAAAATCGGAAACATCGTGACGGATAAATGAAAAATTTTGATCACTGGCTAAATGAGCTAAATTCTCCGGATTTCCTGTGATAAAGTTATCCATGCCAACAACTTGATGACCTTCACTCAACAATTTGTCGCATAAGTGAGACCCGAGAAATCCTGCCGCGCCTGAAATTAATATACGCATTACGATCTAATTCCTTTTTGTAATAAGTGATTTGCTGAAATATGATGATATGTTTTATTCATGAGATCTAGAATAATCCGATAAATTAGTGTGCATAATGCCTGTCTACAAATACCGAAAATCCTTATTCGAATAGAATGAGAGGCGGTAACAAAGCATCATTCAATAATCCAATCAAATGATTCGTGTACATACCTTGTAGTAATTGTATTACGACCTGTAAATTCTAAGTTTACAGTTTCGTTATTGCACAATCTTCCAAGCAATCCGGCTTGTCAATCCGTCTCCTGTAATTTGTTGGGCCTGTCCACTTTGTGCATTTACCAACCACAAATCACCTTGATAGATCACCGCAAGAGCCAAACCACCCTCCTCCTTAACAGCTTCGGGTGACCAGACCACTTGTTGTGGCTCCAAACCGGGTTCCCCTTGTGCAGGAAACAACGATCTTTGGTTCGAACCATCTCGATCCATAACCATCAAGCGATAACGACTGGTATCGCTCTGTGACGGAAAAACGGCTTGTAAAAAAGCCACTTGAAACGTGTCTTCACTTGAAGATTGCGACTGAAACGGTGATGTTATTGGGTAAGCAAACATGCCAGCTTGTGGAGTGATATTAAGGGGTGTACCCCCGGTTAGTGGAATTACGGTTACATCAAACTGTTGAGAGTCCTCTGGTGGTTCATGGTTTACGGTATAAAGTAAATTACCATAAGGATCCCAACTTACTCCTGGAATCCATGCCCAGTCTCCCCCCGTCTGCAAAGGAGCAATTTCCAACGTCGGAGTCAAAACACCATCGTTAAAATCTAGCACTCCAATGCTATCCGGTCGAGCATAAGCCAATTTTTCTCCATCCGGGGACCAGACAAAATCCATCCCCCACCAACCATATACACCACCTGAATTAGGTTCCAGAACTGGTTTTTCTTGCCAATTAGACACCCAGCCAGTCGGGCTAAAGCTGAGTGCATATAGATCATTATTCGCCTGCCAACCAGGAGCAGTAGAACGTGGTTCCACGGTTGAAAATACAATTTTCGAATTAGAACCCGGCAACCAATCAGCAAAATGAATAATATTGGATACACCTAAATCGATAAGTTCTAATGGATCTTCTGTAATTTCGGCTGCCCAAAGAGTGTTTATCTCTTCTTCATCAGCAGAATTACGGGTGAACAATAACAAATTGCCATCTGAGGATAACTCGAAGACCCGCCCATCTAGATCACCGGAGTTTATTAAGGGACGGCGGTTAGCTGTAGTCTGTTCCATCATCCAGGCATTGCCCCCAAGCAGATAGATCAATCGTCCCGGGATTGATACTTGAGTAAAAGGTGTCTGGATACCCACCATTACGACCTCGGGAACGGCTTCCTTGACCACCACATATTTCACCGATCTTTTCGAAACCTCAACACCATCTTCGAAGACATGCCGATAAGTAATTTCTTGCAAACCATTCTCACCACTTTGAGCTAGTAGTTTCTCTTGATCCGGTAAAGATTCGGTTTGTAAAATTTTCCGTTCGAATGGGATGATCTCTTGCTCAACGGTGAACTCTTCCTCGACTCGTATGACTCGAATGGTCGCCCCATTAGTCAATAACGTATACGATGGCGGTTCTACTCGATCTAATGTGCCTAGAGCTAAACCAGCTTTATCGAGTGCTTGTTGAACTGTACTCCCCGCAGGTACCTGCACATTTACACTCTGCTCATCAGCCGAAACCACAACACCCATCATAGATTGTGTAGCCTGTGGAGGGGTACATCCCACCAATAGGAAGAATAGAAATGAAAATAGATATGCCCAAAAAGAGGAGTGGTATAATCTCATCTCGGCGTTTGCCTTTGTTGGGATTACAGCAGTTGAATGTTTTCCGCCATTGAAAACCTAAAGAAATACAGGCGAACTTACCGAGTATGACCAACTATTGTCATCAGGCCATCAGCGATTAAGATACTTTCGACATAAATATCCTTAATCCTCGGGCTGATATTGTCAGTAAAAACAGAACCGATTTGCCCTGAGATCTCCTTCAACATACTATCAGGGAGTTCTAAAGGACCAACCTTTGCCGAAAGGATATTAATCTGCGGGTGTCCATCTGAATCTGTGGTTAATACAAGATTCATTTGAGCAGGGACCATAAAACCACTCTGAAGGACATTACCCTTAATTTGCACTTCTCCATCCCGCAAATATATCTGGGGTTCATAAAAGATGGGATCAGACTGTTTCTCAAGTTCAATTGCCACAAGTGATGTGATTTCAGCTTCGTCAATAACCAACGTGACCTTTTCACCGACCATTAAACTCTCTGCAGTAGTTGATAAATCTTCACGCAAGTTATCCGCCGATTCAGTCGTAATTGGAATAGGTGCCTTCTCAACAGGAGTCGGCGAGATCCTATTGAATAGATTACAAGCCAGACTCGATATTACCAAGATAACCAAGGCTAAAATGACTCGTCCGTACCGTATGTTATTCATACCTATAAACTCCCAAACATTTAATCTAGTGGTGCAATACAGTTTTGATCAGCTTCCCCAAACAATCTCGTTGAACCTGGGGACTGCCAAGACTACGCTCTTGCATACTTTGAATATTTGCAATCCGCCAAATTGTAACATAGCATGAGTGAGACAGCTACTGAACCTAGAGAACTAAGTTTAAGCGCTCTCCTGGAAGCGCTCTTATTTATCGCGCCTGTACCCGTAACTCCTGGTCAAATGGCTACAGTCTTAGGGGTATCGACTCACCAAATTGAGATAGCTATCTCCGAACTGGATGCACTCTACACTGAAAGTGGTGATAAACGTGGCCTACGTATCCGGCTTCACCGGGGACGTATACAATTGACGACGGCTCCTCAAGCCTCTGCTACTATAGAAAAGTTCCTGGGATTGGATTCCACTACTAGATTAAGTCACGCCGCTCTAGAGGCTTTAGCGATAATTGCCTACCAGGAACCTGTAACCCGCCCTCAAATTGATGCCATTCGTGGGGTAAACAGCGACGGAGTTCTTAAAAATTTGCTTAGCAAAGGTTTAATCCAAGAAGTTGGTCGGGCTGATGCCCCAGGCCGACCGTTTCTGTACAGCATAACCACAGATTTTTTGGGTCACTTCGGACTTTCATCTTTGGATGAACTTCCACCCTTGGAAAAATCTCCTGAGGAAATTGAAGATATTGATCATCCATCTGATCATTCCTCGCAAATTCCATCTACCCCAGTGTCATCAAATGGATATTAAATAATCCACCATTTCCCTAGGAATTTGTAAGAACTATGGCTACCGAACGCCTCCAAAAAATTCTTGCCCGAGCAGGCTTGGGATCACGCCGAGCATGTGAGGAATTGATTAACTCTGGACGTGTCCGCGTCAATGGAGAAATCGCTAAACTTGGGGACAAAGCCGATCCTGAAAAAGATCATATCCTATTTGACGGTCAACCGATCACTCCCCCCCAACCCTTGACATATGTGGCCCTATACAAACCCCGGGGAGTGCTATCAAGCGTCACCGCCAATGACCCACGTCCGACTGTTCTTGATCTGGTAGATGTACCAGGTCGTATCTATCCAGTCGGTCGATTGGACGTTGACAGCGAAGGTTTGATCCTGCTTACGAATGATGGTGAACTTGCCAATCGATTGACACATCCCAGATACGGGCATGAAAAAGAATACCGCGTACTGGTTGCCCGCCAACCCGATAAAAAACAGCTCGAGGTATGGCAACGCGGCGTTGTTTTATCAGACGGTTACCGTACTGCTCCGGCTAAGGTGCGTTTCGCATCCACAACCGGGAAAGGCGCCTGGCTACACGTGACCCTGCGTGAAGGTCGTAAACGACAGATTCGCGAGACTGGTTCGCAGATCGGGCTGCCGGTAGTAAAAATTGTACGTGTTCGCATTGGGACCCTTCGTTTAGGATCTTTGAAACCTCGCCAATGGCGATACCTGACACCCAAAGAAATTGATAAGTTAAAATTTATAAAGCGTACCAAGTAAAAAAGATTGTAACCAGTAATTAATTCTCAACAATCGGTTCTACAACGCACTAGGCAGTGAGGAGCTGTTCACTGTCAGGTTTTCCAGGTTAGTGCGTTTTTATAGATAGAATGGGCGAGATGTCCGGCCAAATACTCAATTTGCGTGACGCTGACAGCTTTGCTCAATTGTTTAATAAAACCCATCTGCCCGTATTTCGATATATATACGGCATACATGGTGGTCCAAAAGATGAAGTAGAAGACCTGACTTCCGAGACCTTCATCCGTGCATGGAAAGCACGCCATCGCTTCAAGGGTGAAGAAGATGCTGCCTTACGCTGGTTGATTCAAATTGCTCGGAACCTAGTGATTGACTCTAGCAGACGTTCAAAAGTACGAGGCACACATCAAAGTATCGAAGATATTGGTATGCATGTAAATTTGCACTCACGAGATTTAAGCCCAGAAGATCAAATAGCTAATCAAGAGCAATACCAGACATTGGGACTTCTCCTCAACAATCTGCCCTACCAACAGCGCGAGATGCTCGTTCTACGCTACATGCTGGGATGGCAAGTGAAACAAATCGCATCACACCTGAACATGGCTGAGAACACTGTATCCGTCTATCTCCGGCGAATACTTAGCCGTCTTCGCAAAGATTGGCCAGATAATTAAGCTTACGTTTTTTTATCATGTACAACAAGATTGCCGAAAAATGAATAAAGCCAACAGTAAACCCGACGAGAGCCAAATCGTTGACCTATTACAGGCATTTCAACCACATCCCAGTTCAGGTTTTTACCAACGTATGGAGATGTCCCCGTGGGTCAGATTAAAGGGGCGACATAAGGATAGAATATCCATAACTGACCGATTACTAACGCCCCAGTTCCAGATAAGGGCTTTTGTTGTCATAATAATATTAATTCTGGTGATTGTTACGGGAGTTTTTACCGCCCCAAACTTAATCGCGATAGCCCAACAAATTGCCCAATACATATTACCAGCTGAGAGTGATCAACTCTCCCTCCCATTCACGAATTCTGCAACCGATGGCTCTTCTATTCTAGACTCGCCTGAAAACTTTTCGCTTAGCCAATCTGAAGCGCAAGATCTTGCTGGCTTCACGCTAAAGAAAATATCTTTTCCGATCTATGGATTAACCTTTACCGGCGCGCAATATGACCCAAACTTGCAGGCTGTAAAAATGCGTTATGCTGGTGGTGGTGCCCTGTTGTTATTTACACAGCGACCCCATGGTATTGTCGAAGAATATACCAGTGTTGGTGCTAGCGCACCAATATACATTGTGAAGGTGCGGGGTGTTGAAGGTGAGTATGTTGAAGGTGGTTGGCGAGTGCTCTCCGATAATGAAGAACCCTCCTTCACAGCAATCCCTGGTAGAGAGGTTAATCTGGGTGTTGTTTGGGATCCAAAGTTACCCCAACGAATTTTACGTTGGCAAGAAAAGGATCATATATTCGAGATTTTACTCACTGGCAGCCATAACTTGGAAAAATCCGATATATTAAAAATAGCAGATCAGATCAAATAGGTGGCTTTCTGTATTCATCAATATATAACCAACAGCATGATGGTGAATGGATATTCTTATCGTTATTGTGTTTTACATTAAAAAGTAACTGCCCTAGTGTTCCGTCAACTGTGTTTGTTAAGAAAGAATAGATCGTGAACGGAACACTTTAAGCTTTGTCAAGGGTATAGTAACCTGGATATCGAATGCAACTTTCATCCTTGACAAAGCACTAGACTAAGTAGTTACATTAACCAATAACTATACATGAGATTAATTCAAAGGCAAACAAATGGAAGCATCGAACAACGTCAATCATACCAATATTGAAAGTAAACCTTCTTGGCTAGATCAGCCAATACAAAATGTAATCACTTTGAACTGGGAGACGATCTTATTTTTCACTCTTATCATCCTTGCTATTGGCAGCCGATTCTTCGATCTTGGTGCTCGCGTGATGAGCCATGATGAAACCTCCCATGTGTATTTTTCATGGTTGTTCGAGCAGGGCAATGGTTACTCCCACGACCCAGTTACCCACGGTCCGCTTCAATTCCATTTAGTTGCATTTTCCTACTTTATTTTCGGTGATAGTGATTTCACTGCTCGCCTCCCCGCTGCCTTATTCAGTATCGCGACAGTTGCTTTTATGTGGAATTATCGTCGTTACTTAGGCCGCGCCGGTGCGGTCATCGCAGCTATCCTAATGCTTATCTCTCCTTATTTGCTTTACTATGGAAGGTACGTTCGTAATGAAGCCTTTGTAGCATTGTTTGGAGTGGTTACAATATGGGCAATATTGCGTTATCTAGAAAGTGGGGCAGCACGTTACCTTTATTGGCTAACTGCTGCCACTGCGTTGCATTTCGCGACTAAAGAAACTGCTTTCATTTATACCGCCCAAGCGCTGATATTCCTAGCCATTTATCTAGTTTTCCGCCTATTGCAACGCACCTGGTACCACCCTGAATATCGCCTACGTTTTATCATCGCATTGATCGCTGCCATAATTCTAATGGGCGTTGCCGGAGGAATTTTAATCAGCTCTCCAGGTACGGCCGAGATTAGTGCTACAGAAACAGCCTCACCCAGTGTACCAGGTCAAGAGCTCGAAGGTACTGGATTTAAGACCCCACCTGCGCTACCCTCCATTCTAATAATCTTAGGTGGGCTTATCATGATTGCTGCTCTCTACTTTATGATCCGAGGTTACACCTGGAGCCTTCTACGAATCGAACCATCTTTTAGTGTGCTGATTCTATTGGGGACACTAGTAATGCCTATGCTAGCGCCCTTACCTGTCAAATTTTTAGGCTACAATCCAATCGACTACCAGACCACTGAAAATGTCTTTATCACGGGGGGGTTCGTCATTTTTTTGTCCATATTCGCCATTGTAATTGGATTATTATGGAATCTAAAATTATGGCTCATCAATACGGCAATCTTCTACGCAATATTTACCATTTTCTACACTTCAATATTTACAAACGGCTTTGGTTTCTTTACCGGTATTGTTGGGTCACTTGGATACTGGTTGGAACAACAAGGAGTCGAGCGTGGAAGCCAACCTTGGTACTATTACTGGCTTCTACAAGTACCATTCTATGAATATCTTCCTGCCCTAGGAAGTGTACTCGCTATAATTTTCGCGCCAAGATTATTAAAGTCTTCTGAAGCCGAGGGTGAAATTGAAGAAAACGATATTCCAGATATCGATACAGGAATTGTAGAGCAACCAAGCAACCCGGTAAAAAAAAGTAATCGTGAGATGCAAGCAACTACTGTTGCCCTGCTAAGCTTTTGGAGCATAACCAGCCTGATTGCTTATACCTTTGCAGGTGAAAAAATGCCCTGGCTGACTGTACACATCGCTTGGCCAATGATCCTGCTTAGTGCGTGGTTCCTCGGAAAATTGATTGAAACCACAGATTGGCCAACCTTTCGTTCACAAAGAGGCATTTTAGTCGTCCTTCTGTTACCGATCTTTTTCGTCAGCACAAGTGCCGCTTTAGGAGCCTTGCTTGGACCAAATCCACCCTTTCAAGGAAAGGAATTGACCCAGTTACAGTCAACCAGTACATTTATTACCTCACTACTCATTGCTATAGCAAGCGGATGGGGTATATCCTACCTGGTTAGATCCTGGAATTCAGCCCAATTGATTCGTATCATTACATTAACAGCTTTTGGATTGCTTGGATTACTCACTTTACGCACCTCTATCAGGGCAGCTTACATCAACTACGATAATGCTAAAGAATATCTCGTGTATGCCCATATGGCTCGCGGTCCAAAAGAAGCTCTCGCCCAAATTGAGGAAATTTCTCGCCGGACTACCGACGGCTTAGCTCTTCGAATCGCCTATGATGATGAGACAACCTATCCATATTGGTGGTATTTACGTAATTATACAAATAAAGACTTCTTCGGTGCCAATCCTACTCGCACCCAGCGCGATGCTGTTGCTATTATGGTAGGTGAGAAGAATTACGGCAAGATCGAGCCAATTGTAGGTCAGGCATACAACCAATTTGATTATGTACGCATATGGTGGCCAAATCAGGATTACTTCGGATTGACAATCCAACAGGTATTCGATGCTATAAAAAATCCTCAAATGCGTGCTGCGCTATTTGATATTTGGATGAATCGTGATTACACGCTTTATAGCGAAATAAACGAACAGGACTTGAGTTTACCTAACTGGCAGCCTTCTCAGAAATTTCGTTTGTACATCCGGAAAGATGTCATCGGCAGTTTATGGAATTATGGTACTGGTCCAGCCCCAGAATCAATTATCGCCGATCCTTATGAGGGCAAACAACAAAATTGGATTGCTGATAATATACTGGGTGAGGTTGGGAGTGAACCTGGACAATTCCAACGACAACGCGATCTGGCTGTTGCCTCTGATAGCAGTATATACATCGCCGACACCGAAAACCATCGCATCCAACATCTAGCGGAGGATGGCACAGTTCTTCATGTGTGGGGCGGTTTTGGAGCTAATAGCGAAAGCGAAGCCGCACCGTCTGGTACCTTCAATGAGCCTTGGGGTATTGCTATAGGACCCGACGGATCTGTTTACGTCACCGATACCTGGAACCATCGCATACAGAAATTCACCCCCGAAGGCGAGTTTGTTACAACTTGGGGGTATGGTATCAGCCAAATTGATGATCCCTATGGCTTTTATGGGCCTCGTGATGTTGCTGTTAACGCAAATGGAGAAGTATTCGTCACTGATACTGGAAATAAACGTGTTGTGGTATTTGATAGGGACGGTCAATTCATCACTCAATTCGGCGAGGCAGGCTTTGGTCCTGGTCAGTTTGATGAACCTGTCGGTTTATCCATTGATAATGAGGGTAAGGTTTTTGTAGCTGATACCTGGAACCAGCGCATTCAGGTATTTATCCTTGGTGAGGACGGCTCATATTCGCCGCTCACAAATTGGGATGTAGTAGCCTGGTATGGACAAACATTAGACAACAAACCCTACATTGACGTCGATGACCTTGGCAATTTATATGTAGCTGACCCAGAAGGATATCGTATCCTGAAATTCACAACGGCTGGAGAATTCCAGTATTATTGGGGGGATTACTCAACTGGGCCTGATGGCTTTGGACTGGCTGTCTCTGTAGCGGTTGACCCTGATGGTAATGTATGGGTAAGTGATACAGGCAACAGTCGCCTCATGCACTTTACAGTTGACGATACTCTCGATATACCTCCAGCTGAATAATCTTCGGCGTCAGTAATTAATATACGACTTGAAAGTGATTGGTGCATTTGTAAAGGGGTTCATCACCGGCTAACAGCCCACCAGTCACTTTCGCATAAGATTCTGAGATATGCCGCATGATATAATCACAACGCAATTCGAAATAACACTGGAAAAATCGGAGAACCTAACTGAATGAAATTACATGAATATCAATCAAAACAAATTTTCGCCAATAATGGCATACCTATACCAAAAGGACGTGTAGCGGCTACCGCACAAGGAGCAAAACAAATTGCTGAAGAATTAGGTGGCCGCGTTATTGTTAAATCACAAGTCCTAGTTGGCGGTCGAGGAAAAGCTGGAGGTATCCGGCTGGCAAAAAGTCCAGAGGAAGCTGAAAACGTCGCCGCACAAATTCTGACAATGGAGATAAAAGGGCTACCTGTGCGTAAAGTCTTAGTAGATGAGGCAGCCCAAATTGAAAAGGAGATTTACCTGGGGATAACCAATGATCGTACTGCCCGTAAGCCTGTAATGATGGCTTCTTCTGCTGGTGGTGTTGATATTGAAGAAGTTGCCCAAAAAAGCCCCGAAAAAATTACCAAAGTATATATAGACCCGCTACTTGGTTTGCGCGATTACCAAACTCGTGACATTGCTGCCGGTATTGACCTGCCTCGTGACTTATGGCGCTCGTTTGGACAAATAGCTAAAGGGCTTTGGAAGTCATATCAAGATAACGATTCTACGCTAGCCGAGATAAATCCACTAGTAATCACTTCTGATAAAGCCTTATTAGCTGTAGACGGCAAAATGATTATTGACGACAATGCTCTCTTTCGCCATCCAAATCTTGCGGAAATGCGGGACTTGGATATTGAGGCAGCTTCCGAGATCGAGGCTCGCAAATACGGCTTATCCTTCATCAAACTCGACGGGGATATCGGATGCATGGTCAATGGGGCTGGTTTAGCTATGACAACCATGGATATCATCAAACTGTTTGGAGGCGAACCTGCCAATTTTTTGGATATTGGCGGTGGAGCTGGGTCAGAAAAAGTTGCGGCTGCCCTGAAAATCATTCTTGCCGACCCCAATGTTAAAGCCATATTAATTAATGTGTTTGGTGGTATCACTAGGGGTGATGAAGTGGCGCGCGGCATATTAAATGCTCTGAATGAAATCGAGACAGAAGTACCAATGGTAGCTCGCCTGGTCGGCACTAATGCTGATGCAGGTCGCCGTATTCTAGCCCAGGCAGATATGATCACGGCGGATACATTGGCAGATGCCGCAAAAAAAGCTGTCGCAATTGCTAAGGGAGACCCTATCCAATGAGCATCCTGGTTAACAATAAAACGCGTTTGCTTGTACAAGGCATCACCGGCAATGAAGGATTATTCCATACTACACAGATGGCTGCCTATGGAACCAATGTGGTCGCCGGTGTCACTCCTGGAAAAGGCGGCGAGTGGGTCCTTGACGGCAAGATCCCTGTGTTCGATTCCGTTTCGTTAGCGGTTGAAACTACCGGTGCCAACACCAGTGTCATCTTTGTACCGGCTCGTTTCGCTTCTGACGCCATCTATGAAGCTGCCGATGCTGGAATATCCCTAATCGTATGCATCACTGAGGGGATCCCAGTCCAGGATATGATGCGCGTTCGCAATTACTTGGATCAAAAAGACACCCGGCTGGTTGGTCCAAATTGCCCGGGTTTACTTACACCCGGTGAATCCAAGGTTGGTATTATCCCTGGAGACATAGCAATTCAAGGTAATGTCGGCGTAGTTTCCCGGTCTGGAACACTCACTTATGAAGTGCTTTACGCACTTAAACAAGCAGATATGGGTGTAAGTACCTGTGTAGGTATTGGAGGTGACCCGGTTAATGGCACCAATTTTGTGGATGTCCTAAGAATGTTTGAGGAAGACCCGTTGACGGATAGAGTCATTCTGATCGGAGAAATCGGTGGTACAGACGAAGAAAAAGCTGCCGAGTTCATCGCAGATAGAATGACAAAACCAGTGGCGGGTTTTATCGCTGGACAAACAGCCCCACCCGGGAAACGGATGGGGCACGCAGGTGCGATTGTCGAAGGTGGTTCTGGTTTAGCTGCAGATAAAATAAAAGCTTTGGAAACAGTCGGAGTAAAAGTTGCCAAGCATCCGGAGGAAATTCCTGTCTTATTATCGTAAAGAAAAATCCAGACCATGGTTAGCATCGCTTATGGGACACTTAGTTCATTAAAACCCTATCATTGCATATTAAAAGATCCAGTCCGTTTAAATGGGAACGGACTGTTTTTTATATGTACCTCAAAAACATCAAGGTTGCTATCCACTATTAACAACCTTAATGATTTCGAGAAGCTATTTATATTTTTTTATTATGAAATATACCCGGGGTATTATCCTTTAAAAAAACCCAGTAGATATCGCTAGTGGTTACATACGGGTATCGATATATTTGACAGCCTCACCAACCGTGGTGATACTTTGGGCATCCTCATCGGAGATCTCGCCGCCAAACTTATCTTCAAAGGCCATAATTAATTCAACCAAGTCCAAAGAGTCGGCTTCCAAGTCTTCACGGAAACGTGCATCTGGTGTAACTTTCGCTGGGTCTGCCCCCAGCAAATCCACAATGATCTCTTTGACTGCCTCGAGTGTATCAGCCATGAAAATTACCTCCTTACATTATATTTAGCCAATTGTAATCTTGCTATGGAATCTGTCAAGTCTTTTTTACCCGTTGTTGACAGGCTTGAATCAGACTGGTAAGATTGCTCTATCTGACAGGAACACCAACGCATGGAAAAAGTTACGCTAATTAGCTCTCGAAAATCCGATCATATTCAAATTAATTTAGAGGAAGATGTTCGCTCCGGTCTGACCACTGGTTTGGAGCGTTATCGTTTTGATCACCAGGCTTTACCTGAACTCAACTTGGAAGATGTATCTACGAGCCTGAAATTATTCGGGCGCCAACTTAAAACTCCAATCTTAATTTCATCCATGACTGGAGGCACCCCAGAAGCCGCCCAAATCAATCTGACGTTGGCTGAAGCCGCTCAACATACTCACATCGTCATGGGATTAGGTTCCCAACGAGCAGCCATTGACAACCCTGAACTAGCTTCAACTTTTCAAGTGCGCCAAGTTGCTCCAGACATCTTATTATTTGCTAACCTGGGCGCCATCCAGCTAAACTACGGCTACACTATTGGAGAATGTAAACGTGCAGTCGAAATGATTGAAGCAGACGCACTGATATTACATCTAAATCCACTACAAGAAGCTGTCCAACCTGAAGGCGATACTCAATATGCTGGTTTGTTAA
Organism: Chloroflexota bacterium; assembly: GCA_030636125.1. Next base: position 14,235 of record DAOVXM010000008.1, read on the forward strand.
GTAAAATTGAAAGGGTATGCCAAGCTCTGTCTGTGCCGGTGATCGCTAAAGAAGTTGGATGGGGTTTCTCTGAGAAAGCAGCCCGTCAGTTAGCCGATGCTGGAGTCTCTGCGATCGATGTGGCAGGAGCCGGTGGTACTTCATGGTCACAGGTGGAAATGCACCGCGCTCAAAATAAGAGCCAAGCACGCCTGGCATCCGCTTTTCTAGATTGGGGCATTCCCACTGCTGAGTCAATCCTCAATATTCGTAAGGCTGTACCAGGGTTAATTATTTTCGCTTCTGGTGGTATACGTTCTGGGGTTGATATAGCAAAATGTATCGCTCTGGGAGCTAGGCTTGGTGGGATGGCCAGTCCATTTCTGAAATCAGCAGTTCACTCTGTTGATGACACAATCCAGACAATTCAACAAATCCAACGTGAAATCCAGATATGCATGTTTGCAGCGGGAGTAAAGAATCTGGACGAATTGAAAAAATTAAAACTGATAGAAACCTAAGGGGCTTTGTTCAATGTCCTTGGAATCATTATCTCAAATTATGCTGCCAGCTCTCGAAGAAGAGTTAAAACAATCCATATCCCGTTCCAATGGTGACGGATATGGTGAACTCCACAATATGCTAGCTTATCATCTGGGGTGGACCGGAGAGGGTTCAGGTCCAAAAGCTATGGGAAAACGTATACGCCCCTTGATGTTGTTATTGATAACATCCGCCGCAGGAGGTGAATGGAACTGCGCCCTCCCGGCTGCTGCCGCGGTCGAGTTGGTACATAATTTCTCATTAATTCATGATGATATTGAAGACGATAGCCCATTACGTCGGGGACGGCCAACTCTATGGAAAAAATGGGGTATGGCACAAGCTATCAATGCCGGTGATGCTATGTTTTCCCTAGCACACTTAGCCATCCTACGCTTAGAAGAGACAACATCAAAAACCATTACATTAAAAGCAAGCCAGATTCTACATGGATCATGTCTGCAATTGACTCAGGGGCAATATCTTGATATCGCCTACGAAGAACGTGGTGATTTATCAATTGACGCTTATTGGCCTATGGTTGGGGGTAAAACCGCCGCGCTGTTATCCGCTTGTACTGAAATAGGTGCTTTAATAGCTCGGAGCAGCGATGAGGCTCGCAGTGCATACCAAGAATTCGGCAATTCGCTTGGATTGGCCTTTCAAACCAAGGATGATTTATTAGGTATTTGGGGTGATGCTGCATTGACCGGCAAATCCGCCGATAGTGATCTGATTACCGGGAAAAAATCGCTTCCAGTTCTCTATGGGCTTAGTCAAAACGGAGCATTTGCAAAACGTTGGGCAGAAGGTCCCATTCTTCCTAATGAAGTATCTGATATAGCGAACCAGCTTGCAGATGAAGGTACTCGCGACTACACACAAAAAATCTCTGACAAATTAACCCAAAAAGCTTTACACTCTTTATCAGAAGCCAACCCTCAAGGTGAGGCGGGGATGGCTCTGGTAGAATTGGCAAACCAATTGTTAAACCGACAGCAGTAAATCACTACTCCACTATATACCACTACTCCCTTAAATACAAATCAGACAAACTCCATAAATACCTGATTACCCAATAAGCGTCCTCGGGATGTAAGACGTATGCTTGAATGTTCATCACCTACCCATTCTAATAGGTCTAACGAAGTTAAGCGATTAATCTCTTTTCCATAAACATCGATCAACGAAAGCTTAAATCGGTGTATAAATTCTCGTGCTGAGACACCCTCTTGTGTCAAGCGTAATCCCATCATCATTGTCTCATTCATTTCGGTCCTCTTATTAATGGATTGAGCATAAGTTGATGTTGGCGTTTGGGGAAATGCTAAGGAGCTAGATTCAATGGCAGGCGAGTGTATCTTAACTAGTTTCTTAATGTACATATTGGGGGAAGAAATATTTTTCACTCTTGTACCGCACGCGTATCCATGGGCTCCGGCTCCAACCCCCAGATATGGCTTATTTCGCCAGTATTGAAGATTATGGGCACAGTCTTTTACTTCTTCACTATCATACTTGCGTACCCAGTTTGATATCTCATATTGTAGATATCGTTTTGATGCCAAATATTCACTTGCCCGGTTGTACATATCCGCAGCTAGGTCAGGATTGGGCTCAGAGATTAACCCACGCGCAACCCAGTTCTGCATAGGGGTTCCATGTTCCAATGTTAGAGCATATAGTGATAAATGCTCTGGCTTTAGCGCAACCGCACGCTTAAGGCTTAGCTCCCAATCTTCCACGGATTGGTATGGAACCCCAAACAGCAAATCCAAGTTGATATTATCTATACCTGCTTGGTGTGCCCAGTTCATTGCCTGGATTACATCGATAAAGTTGTGTTGCCGTTCTAAAACCTCTAACTCACTTGGAATCGAAGACTGCATACCCAAACTCAATCGGTTTACGCCCAAAGTTCTCAAATCTAGTAAATATGATCGGGATAACGTTCCAGGGTTAGCTTCGAGGGTTACTTCAACATCACTAGACAGTTGAAAGGATTCATGCAATACTCGAAAGATACGGTCAATCTCCCGGGCAGGTAATAGAGACGGTGTACCTCCTCCAAAGAATACTGTCTGCACGTTAATCGGGTGAGCGGTATGCGTAGCCAGGAATTCAAGCTCCATACACATGGCGAGCACATAATCTGGAATTAGACTTTCGATTCCCGCATATGTATTGAAATCACAATAAGCACATCGATGTTTACAAAAAGGGATATGCAAATATAAGCTGTAATTTACCATTAACCGGCAGTATACCAGACTGTATTAAACAAACTACCTACATCTGTCTGTTTTTCCAAGTCTTTACCTTTTAAAGAAGGCTGGTATAATCGCCTGGGTCGGAAAATAATCCGGCTCAATTGATGCCTATGAGCTCAGAAACCCCTTCAAAACCAACCCAATTATGCCCTACATGTGGTACACGGGTAAGTGAAGACGCTACTCGTTGTCTTGTATGCGGCACAGATCTTACGAATAGTGAGAAATCAAATAAGCCAGACAAATCTGTACAGGGCAGTAGAATGCCTCAGGTTACATTAAGCTTACCTCTGGTCCTTGGCTTGATCATAATATTTATTGCCATAGGAGCGTTCTTGGTATACTACGCGCTTCAACAAACGGGTCAAGTTGTTGAACCTACTGTTACTCCCACAACCACAATGACGGCCTCACCGACGATCACTTCGACTCCAGTTACACCAACCCCAACAAATACACCTGTGCCCACTCCTACTCCCATAGCTTACCGGGTAGCTAGTGGAGACACTTGTTCCTCGATCGCCTTCTCATTTGGTGTATCAATACAAAGCATCGTATTGCAAAATAACCTTCCTGCCGCGTGTGATACGCTGTTTGTAGGTCAAGAATTACTCATACCACATCCTACGCCAACACCTACAGCACTTCCTACCGCTACCCTAAGCGGAATTGAAGCAACCCGGGCTGCCTGTGGAGAGATCGAGTACCTTGTTCAGGAGAACGATACTCTGAGCAGTATCTCTGCTAACTATGCTATCCCAATCACAAATCTAAAAGAATACAACGGTTTGGTCAATGATACTGTCAGGTCAGGACAAACAATATTGATTCCGCTTTGCGAACGGGCGGCGACTCCTGGTCCATCACCCACACCTACTCCCCCACCACCATATCCTGCCCCTAGCTTATTATTACCACCGGACGGAGCACCGTTTTCAGTGACTGAGGAAACCGTAACCTTGCAATGGGCTTCGGTCGGCACATTAAGGGAGAATGAAGCGTACCAAGTAACCGTTATCGATGTTACAGGTGGGGAAGAACGCAAGTTAGTGGACTATGTAAACGACACCAAGTATATTGTTCCAATCACATTCCAACCTAATTCGGATATTCCTCACGTGATTCGTTGGTGGATTCTTACTGCTCGCCAAGTTGGGACTGATGATGATGGCAATCCCATATGGGAACCAGCCGGTATCTCCAGCGCTGAGCGTGTGTTTACCTGGATTGGTGCTGGCCCTGCAGCTACCCCAACTCCCTGAAGCACTCAATCATCTCACATCAATTTCGTAATATAATTAATAAATAAGAGCCTCACTGATGAACGTGAGGCTCTTAATAAATGTCTTTCAGAACTACTGGATGCTTTTTTTATATCATTTGGTTAAGCATATAAAAAAACTATCAGGGACAAGGATATAGCTGTTCGTTGGAGTTATCCTTATACCTCAGCCTGCTTTGCGATCTGCTCAAGCATAGCTGTCGTGAGCGACTTAGGTCTTTCAATCGATTGGCCTAAAGCTCGTGCCCAAATTGCGTTTGCCGTGACACCCAACGCCCTCCCAACACCGAACATAACCGTATAGAAATCGTACTCTGTCACACCATAATGATACTGTAATGTGCCGCTGATCGCGTCTACATTAGCCCATGGATTCTTGGCTTTGCCTTGTTCTACTAATACATCCGGAATAACTTCATTAACCACCTGGGCGATCTGGAATATCTCGTCCTCAGCTAAGTGCTGCTTGGCGAATTCATATTGAGCCGTGAAGCGTGGATCGGATTTACGCAGAACGGCATGACCATAACCAGGAATCACTTGACCGCTATTGAGTGTGTCCCATGCATATTGTCGTACTTGTTCCGCAGATGGAACGCCATTAAACTCTTGATGAACACCCTGTAGCCATCGCAAGCATTCCTGATTAGCCAACCCATGTAACGGCCCAGCCAGACTATTTACTCCAGCTGAAAAAGCGTAGTATATATCAGATAAGGTAGAGGCGGCCAAATGTGTGGCATGAGCGCTTGCATTACCACTCTCATGGTCTGAGTGTAGTATAAAGTACAGCCTTGTTAGATCTTTATACTCAGGCGTATCGATGCCCATCATATAGGCAAAGTTTGCTCCCCAATCCAGGATAGGATCCGGCGGTATAAATTCCCCATCTTTA
>DAOVXM010000278.1 GCA_030636125.1 Chloroflexota bacterium
TACCGACCTGAAGGGTGGCGTCACCACCCGCGCTCACCTGGAGGGAGATCAGTGGGTCATCAATGGTCCCAAAATGTGGTGTACCAATGCCAGCATCGCCGATTTTATCGTCACCCTGGTTCGCACGGACCCACAGGATGGTTCAAGATCGTTAAGCCTGATCGTTGTTCCAACCGATACGCCCGGCCTGCACATCGCCCCCCCAGAAAAGAAGATGGGGCTGAAAGGCTCTCCTACCCACGCGGTTACTTATCAAGACGTCCATGTGCCTGTTGATTACCTGGTTGGCGAGCTGGGGCAGGGCTTAGCGCAAACATTGGCTGTGTTAGACGGCGGTCGCATCGGCATTGGCGCCCTATCGGTAGGTCTGGCCCAGGCTGCTTTTGATGAATCCGTACGTTACGCCAAGGAGCGTTACACTTTCGGTCAACCGCTCGCCAGACATCAAGCCATTCAGTGGATGTTAGCCGAAGCGGCAACCGAGATCCAGACCGCCCGTTTGATGATTTATTATGCTGCCTGGTTGAAAAGCTTGGGACGCCCGTATACCAAAGAGGCAGCTATGGCGAAAATGTTCGCCACCGAAATGGGCGAGCGCGTTTGCCGCAACGCCATCCAGATCCACGGTGGCTACGGCTACAGCCGAGAGTATCCCGTAGAACGAATCTACCGGGATGCCCGTTTGATGACCATCGGCGAGGGCACCAGTGAAGTTCAACGTATGGTCATCGCCCGGCAGGTGCTCCAGGAGTAACCGAGCCAAACCATCCTTGTGAGGGTTACGGCAGCCAACCTAACCTGCCACCGAAAAACAGGTAAGCCAGGATGATCAGGTTGATATAAACCCCGAATTGGGCGTCCGGCCATCCCAGGATACATAACACCAGCGAATATAGTGTCGCTCCCAGGGTCACCCCAAACCACCACGGCGCCAGGGTCCAGAGACCAATTCCCGCCACTACAAACCCAACCGCACCCAGGATCCAGAGTATCCCAATTATCTTGATGCCCACATCCCCGACATCAACCCTTCCAGCCAGGAGAGTGGTCTTGTATGGCATTTCATCCGTAGTAATGATCCGCCAGGGCACGACAAAACCAATTAAATGGATCAGGCCGTGCAGGATAAAAAAGATTGAAACAATAATGTTTAACATAGCATTCTCCCTGTCATATTTTTTGTTAACGGTCCAGCCACAATCCCAGCCATCCAAAGATGACCGTCAGGGTGGTGGTTATAATAGGCTGCACTGAATGCGCTGCTTGTTGATATTGTTTAAGGTGATATCCTCTGTAAATAATTCCTGACCGAGGGAAGAAGACTCAAGCCCAACATAGCCACGCCCAACACCAGGTAGACAATCTGGATCGCAATCGGAGCTCCCCACAGATATATTTGCACGCAAATCCACAAGATGAGCACAACGCTCAACCCTATGGTGGCGATCCAAGCCCTGAGCTGTCTTCTCCACAATCCATAAGCTGCCACCAGCGGTAGTACTCCCATGACCACCAATAGGAACATCCCCGGCAGGAGGAAGTTCTTAACGGTTACACTTTCTAACAATACCAGGGGTAGCCCCAATAAATCACCACTCGGATCAGCCAGCATAGAAAGGCCACCACCAATACCACCGAGCCCGAGCAACACCAAGAGTATCATCAGGATAGTTACCGCAATTGGACGAGTTTCGGATAAAGAATTCATTTTAATCTCCAGGATGGAACTGTTAAAAACGATGAGCATCAATCGAAGCTTAGCACAATTATTGCAAGAAGCCAATAGAGACTTGTTGAATATATTGTTTATGCTTATGTTAGATCTCGGCGTCCACTTCTCCCCCCGAATCCATTATGTTTAGCCTGCAGAGGATGCTACAGTAGTCCCTAAATAAACGGAAAACGACTCACCATAATCTTTGATATTCACCCGTCAACAAGCAAGCACTGGCATCAAGAGATTGACAGCAAAGTTTGCTGCGTATTGAAATGACCCAAAAAATTGATAAAAACTCTGCGTTCTTAGCGTACTCAGCGGTGAATTGTGCTCAATCTTTTAACTCCTTAACCCATAACTCGCAGTATAATTAGGGAATTCATTGGGAGGATCTACCAAGTGACACCTGAGATAGCGCTTACGCTTGGCATAATTCTTATGGCAATCATATTATTTGCCACTGAGAAGTTACGCGTCGATCTGGTTGCCTTATTGGTGCTTCTGGCAGTCTCCATCACTGGATTAGTTAGCAAGGAAGAGGTCTTTCTGGGTTTCGCTAATCCAGCAGTGATCACAATCTGGGCTGTCTATATTGTCTCGGGAGGGCTCTTTAAGACCGGTGTGGCTGATATGTTAGGCTCCCTGATCTTGCGCCTGTCTGGGGCCAGTGAAGTCAGGCTCATCGCCGTCATCATGCTCATCTGTGGAACGATGTCGGCTTTTATGAACAACGTGGGCGCTGTGGCGGTGTTACTGCCAGCCGTGGTCGGGATCTCCAAGAAGACCAAGATCCCAGTTTCCAAGCTGCTTATCCCCCTGGCATTTTCCTCACTTTTGGGTGGCTCAATGACCCTGATCGGTACTCCAGCCAACATCCTTGCTCAGGGCATACTAACCGCTCGCGGGCTTACCGGTTTTAGTTTCTTCAATATTACCCCCATGGGTGCTATCGCCCTAGCGACTGGAATTGTATATATGGTCCTTATCGGCCGCCACTTACTGCCGGTGCGCAAGACCGCAGACGATCCACGGGTTTCCAAACAATTACGAGATTATATTAGCGAAGTCCAGGTTACCAAAGAAAGTCCTTTAATCGGCAAAAACCTGTACGAATCCAACCTCGGTGCTGATTACGAGCTGGTGGTATTAGCCATCATCCGGAATGGGAATTCCATCACAGCGCTTCATCGCGATTTGATTATAGAGCAAGATGACCACTTGATACTTGAGGGCTCGGTCCAGAACCTGGTCACTGCTCGCGAGGCTTTGAACCTCAAATATGAGACTGAGCATGATTTTGAGCTTTCCGACCTGGATACAGAGCAATCCTACATTTTCGAAGCCACCCTAGCACCACGCTCCACCATGGTTGACCGCACACTGAATGAAGTCAGATTTCGTGACCGCTTTGGGTTCTCTGCCCTGGCCATCTGGCGCCAGGGAGATATCATCACTGACCGTCTGCGAGACGTAAAATTACACTTCGGTGATGCCTTGCTGCTGCAAGGACCGCCCGGGAAAGTGAGGGCGCTCCAGGACGGAAATGAATTCCTGGTCCTGCAGCATGTGGACCTTGAACATAATCGCAGTCATAAAGCTCCCATCGCCGCAGGGATCATGTTGCTGGTAATCACCCTGGCTATCTTCACCAGCCTTGGCATCGCCACATCCATGGTGATCGGTTCGGTATTGATGGTGCTGACCGGTTGCCTGAACATGGACGAGGCTTATGAAAGCATCGACTGGCGCACTGTGTTCCTGGTTGGCGGGATGCTCTCCCTGGGCATCGCCATGGAAAATACAGGCACGGCTCAATTCCTGGCGAACCTGCTGCTCGGTGCTCTCGGTGATTATGGACCTCTCGGTCTCCTGGCTGGGATCTATCTGCTCTCCGCGCTCATCACACAACCCATGTCCAATGCGGCTGCAGTGGTTTTGATGGTCCCCATCGCGGTGAATACTGCCCTCGCTACCGACGCCAACCACTTGACATTCACCATGGCAGTGGTCATCGGAGCTGCCACAAGCTTCCTCTCGCCGGTGGGTCACAAAGCCAACGTTTTAGTATTCGGACCTGGGGGATACCGCTTTTTCGACTATACGCGCGTGGGCATCCTGCTCACCATTGCCCTCTTCATCGTCTCGATGATCTTTCTGCCAATTTTATGGCCATTTTATCCGTAATTTACTTTCCCACACCCCCATTAGGCTCTCTTCAAGCAACTTATTCGACGAAAGCTTGCAAGGCAGGTTGACGAGGTTTCGATATAGTTTATATGTTCAAGACACTTCACGTGGCTCGCGCACCGTCCACCGCAGCAATGCATAGCCCACAAGTCCGATGGCAACCGTGACTACAAAGAGCGCCTGGTACCCCAGTGTGCTTGCTAGCCAGGCACCGATTAATGGAGTTGTCGCGGCCGCAACGCCAATCAAGGTATTGTTCAAGCCAATATAGGTCGGCCGTATATCAGGAGAGCTGAACTCGAAGACAATCATAATGCCTGAAAGTATCATCCCGGCGGTACTAACGCCAGTGAATGCGAAGACAAAGATGAACCAGACAGACGTAGGAGCCAGGCTGGCAACTCCTACAGCCAGAGCCCCAAGCAGCGTGCTCAACTCCAACACCAGTTTGTGCCCTTTGCGATCAGCCAGCGGTCCAAAGATGAGATTACCTAACGCTTGACCAACCAGCATGCTTACGGTAAAAATTCCCGCCTGACTGTCAGGCAGTTGCCAGCGTTGTACCGCGTAGACGGCCAGAAAACCAGCTGCCATCCCACCCATACTGATGACGATCTGGCTAACAAGATAACGTCGAAAATTCAGGTCGCTACGCAGAATATTAGGTAAGTGCCTCAAATACTCTCGCTGTGCGATGACGGGTTCATGACTAACCTGGGCTGGCTCGCGGGTCAGAGACAGGCAGATCCATGATATGAAAATAAAGAGCGCTGCAAACGCGAAGCAAAGCGTGTAGTTATAGGGAAAACCATAGTGGTCGAGTAACCAGGCAGTCACA
>DAOVXM010000142.1 GCA_030636125.1 Chloroflexota bacterium
ACAGAGAATCCTAGGCCAAGGGGCACCAGCGTGCCAAAGAACTTGAGCCAGCGCTCACTGGAAAATATCAAAGGTGTGCGATGACTGTCCAGGTGGCCCAGCAATACCACCTTTTGGCGCGCTTGCTGCCTGGGTTCAATTCGCACCCAGACGTTCTGGCTATCCCCTTTGGGCAAAACCCAACGAAATGGATTGGGGCGAAAGGCCAGCTCTAATAAAATGGAGAGCAACCCCAATAGGGATAAAAGCATGGCAGCCACCGCCCCCCACCCTCCTCCAAACAAGAAGAAAAGTTCGCTAACCAGGAAGAGCCCTGAAAATGCCAGGTATGGGTAATAGGCAGAACGTGCACTGCGGAAGGGCTCAACCTTCGGTTCCATGCCGGCTTCTGCCAACACGCCAGCAGCATACTGTGCTGCTTTTCTTTCTCCGCTACGCGTCGAACCGCGCGGACCAATAGTTTCAGCCAGGTAACGTATATGATCCATAGTGCTCATTGTTAAGCCCTTTTTGTTATTAATTCACTCGGTGGTTAGATTTTACTCTATCTTGGGCGAGCACCAGGTACAGCACGATAATCACCGAAGAAGGCATGCGATAACTCCTTTCTCCAGCAGGCTAACCAAGAGGTGGTGTTTCGTCCCCCAACAGCGTATCTTTTTCCTCAGATAGCTTCAGGAAGGAGAGCACAAAGGCGTAAATCGAAATCGAGAACAGAGGGATGTGCAAGACACCCATCCAGCGGGGGTAACCGAAGTATTCTCCAATACCGTAAACTATGTTTATCATTCCGATAATCATGCCAATAAAACTGGTGACCCTCAACGTCGCCAGGTTCACACGCGGGTGATACAGGGTCAGTATCGCCAGATAGACAGGTGTCATCATACAATAGGTCAATCCAGCCGTTGAGGTCAAAATATTGATCGGCGCGAACTCCGGCGCAAACGTCTCCATATTGATGGGAGACCAGAACGCCAGGAAGGCGAAAGGCACGACCCAATACCGCCACAAAGTGCGCGTTGGAGACGAGAAATCGTTCACTTTTACGATCGCTTCCCATATCCACAAGATGGAAACAATAAAAATCGGAACCAGATTACCCAGGACGATGGCAAAACCGTAACTGGGAGTGAAAGCCATATGCTGGAAAAAGGCGAAGAGAAGATACGTGAATGCCACATAGATATCAAAGGGCCGGGTAAGCCGATCCCCCCAAACAATGATACCTATCAATAATAATATTGGAATGATCTTAAACACCGGCATCAAGGCAGGGAGGGAATAGATCAGGGCGTTGGACAGCACCTCGATAATCATATCCGGCGCTTCGCTGCGATCGATTCCGGTTTGGCTGTACGGTGGCACCATAAACAAGGCGAAAACCAAGACATAAAACCACCATTTGCCAGTAATGCGGTCAAGGAATGCTTGAGTCTGTTTCATCTAGTGTTCCGTCAAATGTGATTGTTAAAAAAGAATCGATCGTGAACGGAACACTTTAAGCTTTGTCAAGGATGTATTATCCTGGCAATTGAGCGTAACTTTCATCCTTGACAAAGCACTAGTCACCTGCTCACAATCCTCCGATAAAAAACGCCCTCTAATGGTGAAACTTGGAGGGCGTTGGTTGTACAGGTTATGGACTTTGCAGATCTGCCTCATCGACGGAATGCCTGAATGCAGAACCGATGCATTTAGGTCCAACTGCACTAGCCTACAGGAATTCAAGATTAAACGTTAGTGGATTTTGGGGATAATTACACCCCCAATTTACTTGCCTCTTCTTTGGCCTGCTCAGCGAGATCCAGGATTTGTGCCATCATATGCTGGGTCATAACACGTAAAGAACGGTAACTTTTATCCATTTCTTCTATGAGGGGATGCCAGGGCTCACCGATCTGGATAAAACATTGACCGCCAAACTGCCAACGGGCGAACCTATCCCTGCCTTGGAGATACCATTTCATTAAGTGGGCGTAGTTATCGGGAACATAAAAACCAAAAGGTATGATCGGTGCCCCGCTCTCCATTGCCAGTCTGGTAGCGCCAGAACTCGCACGGCGATATGCCTTGCCATGGTTCAGCAAGCCTTCAGGATAAATGACTACAACATCTCCTCTGGCTAACCATTCCAACGCAGCGTTGAGCGCTTCGCGGCCACGTCCAACTGAAACCGGGATCTGTTCCGCCCTTTCTAGCAAACCTCCTAAGAAGGGAAGATTAAAAGCATCATCCTGGATCAAAAAATGGAGCTTTTCGCGGATAATGAAAGGTAATATAAAACTGTCCGTCATATTCGCATGGTTGGCAACGATAATCTTTGCACCGAGTGGGAGATTATCTTGACCAAATACTTGAATAGAGCGCATAAAGAGAGCTGTGTACGTGCGTAAAATTGATTTGGCCGTGTTGTACCAGACATTCATTACTCACATCCCATACTTACTTGCTTCTGCCTTGGCTTGCTCCACTAACTCCATAATTTGCTCCATCATCTGTTGAGTCACTGCACGCAGAGTGCGGTAACCTTGATCAACTTCGTCAACCAGGGGTTTCCACGGCTCACCAATATTCACGATACAGGGACCGCCAAACTGCCAACGACCGATCGTCTCTCTACCATGGAAGTGCCCTTTCATGGAACGGGCATATTTCTCTGGAACATAAAATCCCAACGGCACCACAGGGGCTCCGCTCTCCAATGCCAAAATGCTCGCGCCCGCGCCTGCCCGGCGTAGCTCTTTAGCGTCGTTCAGGCGACCCTCAGGGTATATTACTACCGAGTGTCCCTGTGCCAGCCGATCTATGGCAATATTCAACGCTTCGCGCCCCTCTCCCAAGGTAACCGGTATCTGGTCTGCTAACTCCAACAAACGACCAAAGATTGGCAATGTAAACGTATCCGACTGAATAAAAAAATGAAGTTTCTCGCGGATAATAAATGGTAGGACAAAACTATCCGTCACATTCGGATGGTTGGCAATGATAATCTTCGGTCCTGGCGGGATATTTTCCTGCCCAGCAACTTCGACAGATCTAATAAAGAACGTTTTGTACGTCCCGACGACTGCGATGAGTACTCTGTACCAAAAGTCCATGATTTTCCCCTATTAGAATAACTCCTCCACTCTTGATTTACCTATATTTGTGATACTATTTTACCAAGACTTCTCACCACAGCCTGAGCAGTTACACTTAATCATACAATAATAATTGAATATTAACAAGTGACATTTTTCACGTAATTAATGGACTGCACTCACACTTAAGCAAGTTCCTTATATGATTTACCATACACACCATACAACCGTTCAACCAAAACCAATTATCCCAGCTCCACCTTCTTTAAGTATCCTCTATCAATCTTTTCCCCATACTAACCACATCGTCCATCGCAAAACCAATTTTTTCATAAAACTTGATCACACCCGTATTCGAAGTACGAATTTGAAGGTTGATCTTGGGACAACCCAACTCCAACAAACGCGCTTCAGCCATCTTCATCATCTGCCGAGCAATACCTTTCCGCTGAAATTCTGGTGCAACCGCAAGGTAATTGATCCAGCCCCGGTGACCATCATAGCCCGCCATCGCCGTGGCAATCACCGCACCATCCATCACACCCACCAGCAATAGCTCTGGCTGGACCGTCATTTTACGCTGGATATCACGCCATGGGTCATTATAGGGGACAGTCAGTTGGTTTCGTTGCCATAATTCGATCACCTGTGCCTCATCACCAGCCTGGAATGGTCTTATCTCCAAATTTTCAGCCTGCATAATACCAAATCTCCCATAAATATCTTGCGTTGGCTCTGCTTCCATCCCGGTAATCTTCTTAAAATTAGAATTCTGTTATTACTGTCATACCAGTCGAATTATATTCACCCATCGACTCAAGCACGGCTATTGATTCTTCCAGGTTGATCTTTTTTGTCACCAATCGTCCAGGATCGATTTTTCCCGCCATCATCAAGTTCAATATAGCAGGATATTGGTGAGCTTGCATGCCATGGCTGCCATAGATTTCCAGCTCCCTGGCGATGACCTTATCCATCGGCAGCATGGCATCCTTCTCGTCCGCCAGCATTAACCCAACCTGCACATGCCGGCCGCGCTTGCGCAGGCTCAGGATGGAATTTCTACAGGTCACCTGGCTACCCAGCGCATCGATTGAGACATGTGCGCCACCCTGAGTCAGCTCATGAATTCGATTAACCACATCATCGCCTTCTGCTGCGTTGAGCGTGTAATTTGCCCCAATGGATTCCGCCAGTACCAACGCTTCATCCCTAATGTCCACACCGATCACCTGCGCCCCCATAGCACTGGCGATCATAATCGCCGATAATCCCACACCCCCACACCCATATACGACCACCCATTCTCCGCATGATACCTTGCCCTGAGCTACAATTCCTCTGAACGAGGTGATAAAACGGCACCCCAGAGTAGCTGCACCCACGAAGTCTATCTCGTCCGGCAAGCGCACCAGATTGGTATCGGCGTATTTTATGGCTACATATTGGGCAAATGAACCCCAGGCTGTAAACCCTGGCTGGAAATAATTATCACAAATGTGCTGGTCTCCCACCAGGCATAAGGGACAATAACCGCAACCCACCGCAAAAGGCACCGTAACCCGGTCGCCAGGACGCCACATCCGCACATCTTTGCCAACCTGCTCCACCACCCCAGCCAGTTCATGTCCCGGAACATGAGGTAGCCTGATATCCGCATCATGCCCCATCCACCCGTGCCAATCGCTGCGGCAAATCCCGCTTGCTTCAACACGAATGATCACTCCATCCACGGAGACCTGCGGGTCAGGGACATCTTGAATAGTTAGCGGTCCCCCAAAGGTTTCATAGATCGCGGCTTTCATCAATATCTCCTTCAAATGTCGTTAAAAGTCCTACAGGGTTTCCCATAAGCTTGACCGAAGGGTCATGGCAATCACGACAATCATAGCTGAAAAATCTGCCCAGTTTTGGCTATGTCAACTCCTGCGGCCATTACAGTCTCTCGTTCAGGACTATCTTCATCCAGGAGCGGGTTGGTATGGTTCAAATGGATCAGCACTAGCTGAGTATCTAATTTGGAGAACAAATCTATAGTGTGCGGCACCAATGGGTGAGCGACCGGTGGGCGCCCGCCAATTTCGTCACCACTGAAAAAGGTCGCATCCAGCAGGGCATAATCCACGGAAGAGATAACTGCTTCCGCCTCACGCCAGGCTTCCAATTGGTCAATATCCGGCACATACAGCAGCGATTTCTCTGGCCCCTTGATGAGATAAGCAAAAGTGCCGCTGTTGTTCTCGTCCCGGTGTGGCACGCTTATGGAGGTTATTTGCAACCCGTGGGCAAGCTTCACCGGCTGATGATTTTCCAAGGTCACAAAGTCAAAATCATGGCTGTTCGCGTACAAATCCTTATTCTTCAGTAATGCAATCAATCGCTGCGAGGCGAATATCTTTAACTGGTTCACCAGCATGGCTGCCTGCCCGAATTGAGATAATCCAGCGATATGTCCCATGTGAGCGTGGGTCAGAAAGATTCCATCCGGCTGGCGTAAACGCCGCGCTTGTTTAGGATGGGGTCTGATATATTCACCGAGAAGCTCAAGCTGGTATTTGATATCCGGGGTAGCATCGACCAGCCACATTTTAGCTGGCTCTGTGCGCCGATCCACAATCCCCAGACAAGCCACATACTCCCCTTTATGCGGGTCTTCATAAGCCTGGGAACAGCGCGTACAGCGGCAGCCCATATGTGGTAAGCCCCCATCCTGCATGATGCCTAAGACGACCACTGAAACCGAATTGGGTTGGATATTCAGCATAGCTGGATTATACCCAACCCCTGTCATTTAATCTCAGGCTAGGCCAAGCAACCTGGCCGGGATTACGCGCGTCATAAGATCAAGATTCTCTTCAGAGACACCAACCTCCAGCATCCCTGAGATGAGCGAACGCATGCCTTCCACTGGTGAGGGGTAAACCACCTGACCGAAATCGGTAGCCAGCACATTCAATTCAGCGCCCAGTTCCACCACTGCCTTGGCGATGGTCGCCATCGAGACGTCGGTTCCCTTGGTCACCACCGTGTACAGGCAGCGCTCGAAGTACACACCTGGTCCACACAATTCTTTTTGTATCTCTAGCGGCATGTTGACCACGGGCAACTCGGGATGCGTGACCAGAATACTTTTCACCCCTACACCCCTGGCGGCCTTGACCAGGATAATAATTTCCTCAACCGAAAGATGTCCAGTCCCCAGGATAACATCGGCAGGCGCGATCAACCTCAATATATCATTTACAACCGGCTTGATGGCGCCCGATTCATCCAGGATAGTGATCCCTTCCCCATCTACATTGGATGCACGCAAATGATTGGCAGCGGAGAGGGTTGGCATCCAGATTTCTTTAGCTCCCATCGCCAGCGCGACCTCGACCGCGCACGGATTGAGTCCTCCAACTGCCTGGTTCAACACCAGCCCACCGAAAACCTGGATACCCTCGACCTGTTTAGAGGCAATCGCCGCCCGGTCAGCGGTCAGTGTATGGTGAGATTTCAGCAGTACAGCGCGCATACCTGCCTCTGCCGCCTCGTGTGCGATCTCCACATCATCCATCAAGCGCGGTTGTACATCTGGAGCGGTGTGGACGTGCAAATCGATTACATCATTCAGGTCATTCTTTTTCATAACATTCCTATCAACAACTCAGAGAGATTGAAAACACCCTC
>DAOVXM010000102.1 GCA_030636125.1 Chloroflexota bacterium
CCCAACTGCTTAAAGTGTTGCGCCATTATTTCCAAACTATAGAGTCACTTTCGCCGCGCAACACTAGTTTACCCATCACTTAATCGCCAATCCAGCGCAGTGTAGCGGTGTGCGACCTTGTTGTTCTTCACAGCAATACCGATCGCACGCCGGTTGCCAACCAGAACACATAACTCTTTCGCCCGTGTGACAGCAGTATAAAGCAAGTTGCGCTGCAGCATCATATAATGAGCCGTCACAAGCGGCAAAACGATAGCAGGGAACTCAGACCCTTGTGATTTATGCACCGAAACCGCGTAAGCCAGCACCAATTGGTCAGTTTCACTCCAATCGTAATCCACGCGACGACCTTCGAAATTGATGCTCATCGTGTGGTCAATTGGATCAATGGCAGTCACAAAACCGAAATCTCCGTTAAAGACATCTTTATCATAGTTGTTCTGGATTTGCATCACCTTATCACCAGAACGGAACAGTTGGCCGTAGAGTCTTTTCTCCGGTTTCCGCGGTTCAGGTGGGTTTATGGCGGCTTGCAAGCGCTCATTCAAGGCATGCACACCCGCCGGACCACGATACATGGGAGCTAGTACCTGTATCTGATCACGCGGGTGCAGGCCAAATTTATCTGGGATGCGTGTGCAAACCACGTCCTGGACCCATTCGCCCGCCTCTTCAGGATTCTCGGCAGGAAACAGGAAAAAATCGCCAGGGCTGCTCCCTGGTTCGGTGCCGCCGACGCGTGGAAAGAAGGGCATCTCTCCCTGGTTGATCCGGTGGGCGTTGGTGATAATCTGCGAATCAGCCGCCTGGCGGAAGATCTCACTCAGGCGGGTTACATGTACGAGCCCGCTGGCGATCACATCACGCAACACATCACCCGCTCCCACGGACGGCAACTGGTCCACATCGCCTACAAGAAGCAAATGAGTCCCTGGTTGCAAGGCTTTGAGCAGGTTGTTTGCCAGCAACAAGTCAAGCATAGAAGCTTCGTCCACGACCAGTAAATCAATCGCCAGAGGGTTTTCTGGGTTGTGCTTAAAACCCTCGCCAGGTTTGAAACCCAGCAAACGGTGAATTGTACTGGCAGGTCGGCCGGTGGCTTCAGACAGTCGTTTTGCCGCCCGTCCGGTGGGGGAGGCAAGTTTATATTTTTTGCGTCCGGTCTCTAAGACATCGATCAAGACTTTTATGCAAGTGGTTTTACCGGTACCCGGACCTCCAGTTAACACGCTGACCGGATGGCTCAATACCTTTCGAATAGCATCCTCTTGTTCTTGAGAAAGCGATGTCCCCAGGGAGATAAAAGATGGGGGAAGGTCGCTTAACCGAGTAGGCATTGCACTCGACATAGCCCGCAAGCGCTCTGCAACACCCGTTTCACCAAAAAAAAGTGGAGTCAGGTAGACCGCTGTCTGGCCATAAACACCTGGCGACTCACCTACTGTTGGTGTACCCTGCTGGGCTGTCTCTATAAAAGGCAAAACCTCCTGGCGTACGCGGTCATCTTGGGCAAGCCGGTCTAAAGCAGGCGGGATCAAATCTGGGGGTACATCCAGTAGATCTACCGCTCGCTCAACCAATACGGCATGGGGAGCATAGACATGACCATTGTCGATCATCTCGTTAATCGCGTAGATTACCCCTGCTTCAATGCGCGAGGGATGGTCTCCCGGTAGCCCCAATGACTGAGCAATCTTATCAGCGGTTTTAAAACCAACCCCGTAGATATCCCGCGCCAACCGGTATGGATCCGATTGCACTATACCAAGGGCTTGGTCACCATATTGTTTGTAAATTTTGATGGCCAGGTTGGTGCTAACCCCATAACCATGCAAGAAGAGCATGATCTCTTTGACCTGTTTTTGCTCTTCCCAAGCGCGAGCGATCATCACTGAGCGTTTTGGACCAATATCCGGAACCTGGCGCAACTGCTCTGGGTGGGTCTCGATCACTTCCAAGGTCTGCTCGCCGAATTCATCCACAATACGATCAGCCAAACGTGGGCCAATACCCTTGATCAAACCAGATCCCAAATAACGGCGAATGCCCACCTCAGTGGCGGGCATAGTTTGTTCACATATTTCAACCTGGAACTGCTGACCGTGTTTGGGATGGTTAACCCACTGGCCTCTCAAACGCAGGTGCTCTCCAGGGGACAGCTCTGGAAGGTTGCCGACGACAGTCACCAAACCTTGCCGGTCAGCTCCCGGTATCTTCCTGGTACGATCCGGCCGCAAACGCAAAACACTATACCCATTTTCCGGGTTGTAGTAAGTGACGCGCTCTATTGCGCCGGCGATACTATCCATGTGGCTCGTACTACGTGTCATGCGTTATGGCTCACGTGGTACCCGGCACATGACAAGGGATTACTGCATTGGGTTATTATTAGCCCAATCCGCTCCGAGAATCACCACCACGTCCACCTCGCTGGTCGGATCGTAGCGGCTGTAAAACTGGTTGGTGGAGACATTCATCAATTCCGTCAGGTAACTGACCGTATAGATTTTTCCAGTGTAATCGAAAATCCTGGTGTTTGTATAGAGTTGGTCGGCGTTTCCTGTGATGCTTACATCAATACCCTGTGCTTGAAAGTATTCCGTCGTGCTGGCAGCCAGACCAGCCGTGGCGGTACCGTTAAGTACGGAAAGCTTAGGCGCCTCAGCTTTTACTAACTCGATCGGGTCCCTATGGGCTGCCGCGGGGCTGTAGCGCTCGCTACCAAAAAACACCTCATCGCGCAAGGCACGAATTTTATTGGTAATCGGTTTAAGAACATCGTCGCCTTCGGGTGATTTGACCAGGAGAACTTGCTCTGGTGGTCCGATCACACCTTGTTTGATATCCTCTTCAGGAATTTGTTGTGCCAACCAACCCAATTGAATGGCCTGATCCAAGGTAAGGTTCGTATGCACACCTGAGGACAGCTCTTGATATAGTACAGGCGCATTAGGGAAAATCTTAGCCACGATATCAGCGCGCAGAAATTGATTTCTAATCCCCATGATAACCTGCTGTTGGCGTTGGGCGCGGTCAAAGTCACCGCCTTCGGTTTTACGAGCGCGAGCGTAAGCCAGGGCAATATCTCCAGGTAGAACTTGAACACCGGGCTTAAGCGTCTTCATGTTATCATCCCCCAATGGGTCAACTTTCATTTTTTCAGCAACATCAACCTTTACACCACCAATTTCGTCGATAAAGCGTACAAAAGCACCAAAATCGATCAAAGCGTAGTAGTCGATAGGCACTCCCAGCAATTCTTCAACCGTTTCCATTGCCAGCCCAGGGCCTCCTCCCGGCAACTGGAATGCCTCACCCAGGCTATAGGCCGTGTTAATGCGCCCATACTCAAAGCCTGGGATATTCACCCATAAATCACGCGGAATGGAAATCATGCCTGCTGTACGGCTAAGCGGGTCGATGGTCAACAGGATCATAGTATCCGAACGGGGCGCTCCCTCCCCCGCTGCCCAATCGCGATAGTCCAGTCCCATCACCAACATGCTAACACGGCTGGCTCCGTCCCAGGGTTCAGGGTCAGGGCCTGCAACGGACTGCAATGGTGTGTTTACATCCGAAATAACCCCAAACTCATCCGGCGTTGAGGTGGCATCTTTAAGAGCAACCCCTGGGAGCGAGGTAAGTTCCCAGGAAGTAACGATATCCCGCACCACAACATACGTTAAATATGCGGTGATCCCAGCTGCGACCAATAAGGCTACCAACAAAGCCCTGGTCAGCCACTTTGTTGTTTTCGAGTCATCTTCTTGAGGATCTTGTGTTTGGTCCATATTCGTTTTGTGCAAAATTTCACATGCATGTTAACATATACATATTAGCGGGCGTGATTATATCACGGTATAATGAACGACTAATGAAAACTCGATGAGACGAGCATCCAATCAATTTTAACAAACAAAACACAAACTCCCGACTTGACGAATTGATACAGTTTTATGTCAATAATTACAGCTTCTGATCTGGCGAAATCCTTCGGACCGGATGATATTTTCTCTGGGATCTCGCTCAGCATACCGCGAGGTGCACGAATCGCGATTGTAGGCTCCAATGGTATTGGCAAAACCACACTTTTACGCATTCTGGTCGGCCGGGAAGAGCCCAGTGCCGGCATCATTCAACGCTCACGAAATTTAAAAATCGGTTACTTACCCCAGGAAGCCATTCTAACTGGTAAGCACACCTTATGGGATGAATGTTTAAAAGCTGTAGTTGAGTTACAAGCTATGGAAACCGAATTGGCCCACCTTGAGACTGCCATGGCCCAACCGGATCAGGCAGAAGGTGCTTTAGCCCGCTACGGAAAGCTCCAGGAAACCTTTGAACGCCTGGGAGGATATACCTACGAAGCGCGTATCCGCCAGACATTGTCAGGGCTGGGATTTAAACCTGAAGACTTTCATCGGCCGATTCCGCAGCTCTCCGGAGGGCAACGCACGCGGGCGGTACTGGCTCGACTGCTGCTTTCCGACCCCGATATGCTTGTGCTGGATGAGCCGACTAATCATCTCGATATCTCCGCAGTAGAGTGGCTAGAGGGCTACCTCTACCAATGGGATGGTGCTAAGCTACTCGTCTCTCATGACCGATATTTCCTCGACAAGGTCGTTGACCATATTTGGGAGATGGACACCACTGGCCTGGAAACCTATCGTGGCAACTACACTGCTTACCTCCAACAACGCCAGGAGCGCTGGGAGTTACGCCAGAATCTCTTTGAGTCTGAAAAAGGACGCCTGCAGAAAGAATTGGATTACGTCAAGCGTAATATTGCTGGTCAGCGGACCCAGCAGGCAAAGGGCAAACTACGCCGCTTGAGCAGGCAGGTAGAAGCAATCGAAAGCCTTGGGTTCGACGCAATACAGGGTAAGAAATGGGCTCAAATCAGCGCCGAAGCGGATATATCCACCCATACCATGCGCGTGGACGAGGTAGAACGCCGCATTAAAGCCATCCAGGGGCCTTCCAACCGTCCACCACAGCTAAACCTAAATTTAAATGCCAACAAGCGGTCCGGCGATTTGGTTCTGCGCACTTACAATGTCGCTATCGGCTATCCAGACGAGGGCCAACCGTTATTCCAGGTGCCCGACCTGGTACTCAAACGCGGTGAATATGCGGCCATTATTGGTCCTAACGGAGCCGGGAAAACGACTTTTCTCAAAACCCTGCTTGAGAAATTGCCACCCTTGAAGGGAGAGGTCGTGTGGGGTGCCAGCTTGAACATCGCATACTTTGCACAGGCGCATGAAGACTTAAACCCGGAGCGCACCTTGATAGAAGAAGTGCAATCCGTTGCGCCAAATATGCTGCTATCCGAAATCCGCAATCTTTTAGCGCGGTTTCTTTTCACCGGGGAAGATGTTTTTAAGCAGGTCTCCACGCTATCTGGCGGCGAACGCGGCCGCCTGGCTCTCGCCAAGCTCTCATTAAGCAATGCGAACTTACTACTCCTCGATGAGCCAACCAACCACTTGGACATCCCCTCACAGGAGATATTACAAGAGGTGCTGAGTAATTTCCAAGGCACAACCTTGCTGGTTTCCCACGACCGATACCTGATCGATGCCCTGGCAACGCAGATTTGGGAGATCGAAACCGGTCAGTCAAACCTTCATGTTTTTGAAGGTAGTTATAGCCAATACCACACCCAAAAAGAGGCCGAAAAAGCTGACGAAGATTCGCTTGCCAAAGAGAAAAAAATCGCTCGAAAGGCTCGCTCTAAATCCTCCACAAATCAAGAACGCCGTCGTCGCGCCCGCCTGCAAGAAATTGAAGTACAGATCGCTAACCTGGAAGAGCAGCTTGCTTCGCTCTCCCTTCAGCTGGAAAATCCCCCTTCTGACCTGGATAAAGTTCATCAAATGGGCGAGAATTATGTTCAGATTCAGAATGAACTTAATGCCCTTTTAGTTGAATGGGAAGGACTGCACACCTAATTCCGCACCAATCTGCCGTCGCGCCTGCCAGAATCGGCTCATCCCCATTATAGGTTCGCAATTGCGGCCAGCGGCGGGCAATCCAGCCTACCGCCAGCAAACAGCCTACTCCCCCGCTGACGACTGCAAAAGCTGCCCCAAATAACTGGGCTACAACTCCCGCCTCCACTTCACCCAATTGTTGGGCGCTACTCCTGCACAAGGAAGCGTGTGTTGTAAACCCGCAATCCTGTCCGCTCCAGATTGACATGCACAAACATACCAGCGCTCAGATCAATGGCTTGTTCGTGCGGCTGACCACCGTCGACGGTGACTCGTACCGTGATGTCCTTTTTGGGCGATGAACCGGACGCAAGCATCTTAGTCCCTTGGAGCTGGGCATACTGCTCAATCTCATCTGTGCCAACAACAGAGATCACTTCGCAGCTATCAATCGTGACCTGAACCACTTTTCCCAGGAAACCATACCCCAGCCCGACCCTGTATTCGTAAAGTGGAGTGGAGTCGGCTGCCACCGGCTCTTCATGCCGCTGAGTTTCGTCCTTGCAGGATGTGATGAGGACGAGCACAGAGATTAGTAGCGTTGCATAACGCAATTTCATAAGATCGCCCAATGGGGGCGTGAGCGGGGGTTAGCTGGACCTGCTATTGTGACTTGCTTCTTGCTCTTCGAATCATCTTCTCAATATTATTATTTGCATTTATTGCGGAAAATTCAATATCGGGGTTGTTAATAACGAAGACTCTAAACAATTCATCTGCAAAGGCTTGACCAATTCTATCAATTCCAGTGAAATCAAGGGTTATATGTTGAAATTCGTGTAATCTATTAAGCAACCGCCTTGCTTGGGATCTTGAAACCAAATTATCACCACCGAATTTCACTAAGGAAACTGGGACATCAGTTTTCGAAAAACTAAAATCGTCATCAACTTCAGATGCATAACGATCGAAAACACCATGTGTGGTCCTTTGTGATCTTGAACTGATAATCATGCTAACTTTTGTTCCTGGTTCGTTATCATGAAGACTAGGTATATCGTCATAACCAATATCACTCAGCGAGTAGAAAAGACCATCAGAGTAGCTAACAAACCTGTCAAACATTCTTGAAACAAAGAAAATTCCTTCTCCTGTGTGCCGGTTAGGATCTGTGGTTAGCTTTCCTTTTGACAACTCGAGGATAGCTTGTCTTGGTTCATCAAGTAAGAGATCCCTTTGGATTTTATTGAAGATACCAATCCCATTGTCTTGTAGAAGAAAATCGATATTCACAGCCGATTGTTTAATATGGATTATTGCCTTTGTCCCTTCAGAATGCTCAATAGCATTATTGATCATTTCATTCATTCCATATTCGCATATCCTCATAACGTTTTCCGGAATATTTGATAACAATGGTCGCACGAGATGGCGCCATACTTTGTCCTCCTCCGCATCCGATGAGATATTGAATGAGAATTTTTCGTCAACAAGAGCTTTAAGTGTGTAGGAACGCGCACGAGTTGTGCCTTTTGCTTCTAACAAACCATCATCAATAAGTTTATTAATGTGCCCAATGACTGCTGGACGAGTGATATCGAAATGGTTTGATACAAGAGATGAAATATCCTTGGGGTGAGCACTTACATTGTCTAAGATGTAATTACGAATTTCAACGGATTTTTTTCTTGGCGCTCTCATTTTAATAACCTAAAACCTGGCAATTATAAAGATTAACATAAACATTTATTAACTTTAAGTGCCTTTATTATAAACTTTAATTGTTGCTTTTGTCAACATTAATCGGTTAGATTATAAAGAATAAGAAGAGTTATTGAAAACAAATTTGATTTGGAGGTCACAGCTAACGGTCGGGTTCAGCCGCGTTGCGGAGCGCAGCAGAGCAACGTCGGCTGCAACCCGTTGTTAGGTTTTGCTACTATGTTCCACAGTTATGACCACGTTCCCCTTCTTGTGTCCCGTCTCGACGTACTTGTGGGCCTCGACCATCTGCTCCAGCGGATAGCTCCTGTCGATCACCGGTTTGAA
>DAOVXM010000033.1 GCA_030636125.1 Chloroflexota bacterium
ACTTCTTCGCCAGTTGGACGTATTATGAAGGGATTTTTATTTTGACGTGGAATTCAGGTATATGGGAAGCATATACCAAGACCAATAAACTGGTACTTTGCGGCGGAAATCCTTGAGAAGTTGGAGAGTATGTAGCGCAAAGTACTTTAAACAGTTGGGCAATGAAGGTTTAAACCCACGAAGGAATTATGCCCAACTGTACTAGTAGATCGGCATGCTGGGATCGACTTCTCGAGCCCAGGCGTTGATGCCGCCTTTCAGGTTTTTCATCTTGCGAAAACCGGCACTGGCGAGCAGCTCTAGCGCGCGGGTGGAGCGTGTGCCTGCCTTGCAAAACAGCACAATGTCATCAGCGCTGTTCAATTCTGAGAGGCGCGAGGCGAGCTGCCCCAGGGGGATCAGGTCAGCCCCCTCCAGGTGGGATATTTCTAACTCGTGGGGCTCGCGCACGTCGATCAGGTGGGGGCTGTTGCCGTTCGTGAGAAGCTCAGCCAACTCTGTGGCGGTGATATCCCAATCTACACCCGCGGAGCCTTCTTCATGGTCGTGACTGGGCACGCCGCAGAAAGCCTCATAATCGATCAATTCGGTGACTTCAGGCTCTGGACCACAGACCTTGCAGTTGGGGTTCTTGCGCAGCTTGACAAAGTCGAATGACATATCCAGGGCGTTGTAGAGCAGCAACCGCCCTATGAGCGGTTCGCCCACCCCTAGTATTAGCTTTAGCGCTTCCGTAGCCTGGATAGTTCCGATCGTGCCTGGCAGCACGCCCAAGACACCACCCTCGGCGCAGGATGGCACCAGCCCGGGTGGGGGTGGCTCGGGGAACAGGCAGCGATAACACGGGCCGTGCCTGGCGTCGAAGACGCTGGCCTGCCCGTCAAAGCGGAAGATTGAACCGTACACATTGGGTTTGCCCAACAGCACACACAGGTCGTTTGTCAGGTAACGGGTTGGGAAATTGTCCGTCCCATCGATGATGATGTCGTAATCCTCGGCGATGCGCATGGCGTTGGCCGAAGTGAAGGGCTCGTCGTACACATCTACCTGGATGGCGGGGTTGAGGTCGAGCATACGCTGGCGCGCTGACTCGACCTTGAGTAAGTCAATGGTAGATGTACCGTGAATGACCTGTCGCTGCAGATTTGAGTAATCCACAACGTCGTAGTCCACCAGACCGATACGGCCTACACCGGCTGCCGCCAGGTACAAAGCCACCGGTGAGCCCAGACCGCCAGTGCCGATCACCAGGATGGAGGCAGCTTTGAGTTTGCGTTGACCCTCCAGGCCGACCTCTGGGATGAGCAGGTGGCGTGAGTATCTTAGGATTTCTTCATGATTTAGTTCCGGTAACATGGTATTTCGAGATTGGAGAAATGAGATTTTTAAGTGAAACTTATTCTCAACGCTCTAACCTCTACCTCCTGCGATGCTGGGGATTAACAGCAATTTGTCGTTTTCTTGAATTATTGTATCTAGACCGTTGAGATCTTTGATGTTCTCATCGTTGATAAATAAATTGACGAAGGGGCGCAGTTCATCTTCACCATTTAGCAAGTGCGGGCGCAGTGCCGGGTGTTGGCCGATGAGGTCATTCATCGCCTCGGCGACTGTGGCGCCCTGAACGGCGACTTCGCTTTGCCCGTCAGCGTATGTGCGTAGGGGAGTTGGTATTCGTAAAGTTGTCATAAACTCTCTTCCATCTAATAATATGATATTTTCCTTAACATCCAGCCCGTTCAACCACAGTTTCGCACAATGAGGCCGGCCAGATTTCAACCGGTCCCGCTTGGCTGAAGGGCTGCATGAAGTTTTTTATCTGGGCTTTCGTGTCTGCTTCCAGGATGAGCACAAAAGTGTGCTCTCCGTCGAGCACGGCATCTGCCTTGACACCCACACCAAACTTGCGAGCGTTTTGCGGGCTAAGGTGGGTTAGCAGCATATTACCTGCGGCCGGGTCTTTTGCCGGGCAGGTTTCAGCATCATGTTGGTGACGCACAAAATAGAGAGACATCTTTAACTCCTTTGGTAGAATTTTTTTTCCTAATTACTGATCACTACTCACTGAAATATACTCTTCGTTAAAGTGCGAGCGGTCTTCCGCCAGGAGCCATGAGCGACTTTCAACGGCCTGGCCAGATTTTACGCTGGTGATAAGGTAGGAAAACCAGGGCATAGCCCACTCCCGGTCGAACTCGGATGGGCGGTTGGGGTGATCAGGGTGGGAGTGGAACACGCCAAGCACATCCAGGCCGAGACGAGCAGCCTCTTGCTCGCCGCGCAGGTAATCCTGGGGAGTAAGCAGGTAGCGGTTATGGCGAGCGGTGTCCTCACGAGAGTTGGCTAAGGCCATGATTTGGGTGACCTGTTTTTGATCCCCATCCATCTTTCCCAGGAGGAGCCCAGCTCCTTCTTCAGGGTAAGAGGTTTCGCCGTGCGTGTGGATATTTTGCAGTAGCTGAGATGAGATTAATAGGGACATTCTTACTTGGTTACCTTTTGCTGTAAATTATTTGCTCTCCATCTCCCATAGTTCCTTATCGCTCAGGTATTTATAGCCTGCGTCGGGGAAGATGGTTACGACCATGCCTTCGTCCAGTTCTTGCGCTACCTCCAGTGCAGCCACTGCAGCTGCGCCGGAAGAGACACCTACAAATAAGCCCTCTTCCCGGGCCAGGCGCAGGACCATTTCATAGGCAGCCTCGGTGGGGACATTAATGGTGCGGTCGGCCAACCCGGGGTCGTAGATAGCTGGCTGAATGGCCGTTTCCATATGCTTGAGTCCCTCTAAGCCGTGGAAGGGGGAATCCGGTTGGACGGCAATGAACTGCACCTCGGGGTTGAACTGGCGCATATAACGTGACACGCCGGTGATCGTCCCGGAAGTGCCCATGCCGGCCACGAAATGGGTGATGTGACCGCCGGTTTGTTTGGCGATTTCCGGGCCGGTGGTCAGATAGTGTGCCTGCCAATTGGCGGGGTTGTCATACTGGTTGGCGTAGTAGTACCGCTCGGGATGCTCTTCAGCCAGTTGGCGGGCAACCTGGATGGCGCCGTCGGAGCCTTCCAGTGGGTCGGTCAGGATCAGCTCGGCGCCGAGCGCTTTCAAGATGGCAATCCGCTCCAGACTGGCGTTGGAAGGTAAGGCAAGGGTGATGGGCACGTCCATCGCCGCGCCGAAGGTGGTATAGGCGATGCCCATATTACCAGAGGTCGAATCAAGCAGGCGCTTGCCGGGAATGAGCTGGCACTCCAGCAGGGCAGTGCGCAGGATATTGAAGGCCGGCCGGTCTTTGATCGAGCCGCCGGGGTTAAACCATTCGGCTTTGGCCAGGACTTGAACGCCAGGGGATAGCTCCGCACAAACGCGGCGCAGTTGTAGAAGGGGGGTATTCCCAACGGTGTACTCCAGCCCGCAAGGGGCTGGCGGGCTGATGGTTGGGCTATTGGCGAGGGCGACCTGGGTGCCTGTAATCTGGTCGGTCATCGTTTATTCTCCAAAAATTAATTGTCAGCCATGGCCTCTTAATAGGACGTAGCGTGATGAGCGGAATTTACCTGTGAGTTCGGGTTCCTTGTGATAACAATAAATCCGAACGCTTCTAGCTAACGATCTCCCGGATGCGGGTATTAATACAGGACGGCCAACAGACACCAAAAAAGGTGGCGGACTCACAGCCCACGAAAACTGCTTCGCATGCGGGGTCGCAACCACCATTCGCCAGTCTATTGGCCGCTCGTAGAGGTTAGGCTACGGGTAAATTCTGTGACGAGGTGGTGATTACAGGCCCCGCCTCAGACACTTGCAGGCATACATCAAAAAATATCCTAAGAAAAAAGATTTTTATGACTAATTTAGTAATAATTATAAGCAAAGGAGAGAATTTGTCAAGGGGGAATTATCCGAAAAACACATAGTCAAAAACTGCAGTAGAAATACGATCTGGCGTTTATTACGATTATGCCCTGAACACGGCAATAAATGATTGATTTCTCTTCCGTTTTTACGTATAATGGGTTGAGATGTTTTCCCCGCTGTTTTTAAGAAGGCTGGATACCACCAAATTTAATAACAAGGAGAAATAGCATCATGCGACCACTGGAAGGTCTCCGGGTTTTGGATATCTCACGCGCGCTGGCTGGCCCCTACTGCACGATGATGCTGGGCGACCTGGGCGCGGACGTACTCAAAGTGGAGCGGCCTGGTCGAGGGGACGAGAGCCGTGGGTGGGGACCGCCTTTTGTGGGCGAACCTTATGGGCCGTATCCAGGCGAGTCGGCCTACTATATGGCCATCAACCGCAGTAAGCGCGGCCTCACGGTCAATTTAAAGAGCGCTGCCGGGCAGGAAATTATCAAACAATTGGCTGCTGTGTCCGACGTGTTGGTGGAGAACTATCGTACCGGCACATTGGACAAGATGGGCCTGGGTTACGAGGATATGCAGGCGTTGAACCCGCGCCTTGTCTACTGTTCGATCAGCGGTTATGGCCGCACCGGTCCCTATGCCAGGCGACCGGGATACGATTTTATCATCCAGGCCGAGGGTGGCATCATGGGCATCACTGGGCCGGTGGAAGGACCCCCGTACCGGGTGGGTGTGTCTATTGTGGATATTACAACCGGGATGTTCGCCTCAACCGCCATCCTGGCCGCCCTGCGTTCCCGGGATCTCACCGGGGAGGGCCAGCTCTTGGACCTCTCGCTGCTGGATTCCGTGGCCGCCCTCCTAGCCAACGTAGCCTCTAACTACCTGGTGGGGGGGGTCGAACCCAGCCGCATGGGCAACGCCCACTTCAACATCGCCCCTTACGAAGTCTTTCGCGCCCGGGATGGCTGGCTCGCTTTGGGCGCCCTGACCGCCAGGCAGTGGAATTTGTTGTGTGAGGTGCTCGGTCGTACGGAATTGGTCGACGATCCCCGTTTTGCCACCAACCAGGACCGCGTAATAAACCGGGCTGCGCTAGATGAAGCCTTGAGCGAGACTTTCGTCACCCGAGACGTTGCTGAGTGGTTGGTAAAACTGCAAGAGGCCGGGATCGCCAGCGGCCCCATTAATACCATTAAAGACGTCTTTAACCATCCCCAGGCGCAGGCGCGCAACCTGAAATTGGAGATCGAACATCCAACGGCTGGCATGGTTGGATTCCCCGGTTTCCCATACAAGATGTCCCAGACGCCCGCTGAGCTGTTACGCCCGCCACCCATGCTGGGTGAACATACCGAAGAAGTGCTGACCGAATTATTAGACTATTCCGCTGAGGAGGTGGCCTCGCTGCGGGAGCAAGAGGTTATCTGATTTCCTTATCAACAGTGTGTTCGAATAAAATATTTGGGAGCAATTATGGCAATCAATAAGGTAGAAATCCGCTCTGGCGCTTATTATGACTCAGTCATCCTGATGCAACTGCAGCGCTCTCTGGCCGAGCAGAATGGTGTGCTGGATGCGGGGGTTGTGATGGGCACGGATGCCAACAAGGACGTATTGGCCCAAAGCGATCTGTTAGCGCCGGAGGCCAGGGCGGCTGGCGCTGACGACATGGTCATTGTGGTCAGAGCCGAAGATGAAGCTGCCGCTCAGGCTGCCCTGGAGCAGGTCGATGAACTCCTGACCAGCCGCCGCCCTGGGGGTGTGGAGGTGGAGTACCACCCCAAGAGCCTGGAATCGGCAGCCCAGGCGCTGCCCGAAGCCCAGTGGGTGCTGGTCTCGGTTCCGGGCCGCTACGCGGCTGGCGTTTCCCGCCAGGCGCTGCGCTTGGGAAAACACGTTTTCCTTTACAGTGACAATGTCTCTCTGGAAGACGAAATAAAGATGAAGCACATGGCGGCTGAGCAAGGCCTGCTGGTGATGGGGCCGGACTGCGGCACGGCGATTGTCAACGGCATCGGGCTGGGCTTTGCCAACAAAGTGCGCCCCGGGCCGATTGGCCTGGTCGCCGCTTCGGGGACCGGCTTGCAGCAAGTCACCACCCGCATCCACCAGATGGGGGGTGGCCTCAAACACGCTTTCGGCACCGGCGGGCGCGATCTCTCCGAGGCGGTCAACGCGCTGACAGCCCGCCAGGGGCTTGACCTCCTCAGCCGTGACCCCGAAACAAGCGTCATTGTCCTGGTTTCAAAGCCACCCTCAGCCAAGGTGGCGGATGAGCTGGTAAAGGTTGCCCGCTCGGCGGGGAAACCGGTGGTGGTGGATTTTATCGGGTATTCCACCTCGATGCGTCAAGTGGAGGATGTGTTTTTCGCCACCACCTTTGATGAGACTGCGCGCTTAGCAGTGCAGTTGGCGACTTCCGCTCCCGACGCGGGACCGGCAGAGGATCCAGACCTCACGCGCTTTGCTGCGGGCCAGCGCTACCTGAGAGGTCTTTTCTCCGGAGGCACCCTGGCGTATGAGGCATTGCTCATCTTGGGTGATTATTTACCCGCTGTTTTCTCTAACGCCCCGCTGAAGAAGGAGTATCGCTTGGAAGACTCGCTGGTCAGCCAGGCTCACACGATCGTCGACCTGGGCGAAGACGAGTTCACAGTAGGCCGCCTGCACCCTATGCTGGATAATGACCTGCGCATCCGCCGGTTGGAGGTGGAAGCCAGCGATCCGCAGGTGGCCGTTATCCTGCTGGATGTGGTGCTGGGCTACGGCGCTCACCCCGACCCGGCCGGCGAACTGGCTCCCGCCATAAGCAAAGCGCGGGCGGGGGCACAGGCTGCCGGTCGCTATCTGGAGGTGGTGGCGGTTGTGTGCGGTACCGACCAAGACCCCCAGGACCTGGAGGCCCAGGTGCAAAAGCTCAAAGATGCTGGGGCAGTGGTAGAGACCAGCAACGACGCGGCTGTGCGCTATGTCGGGCGCTTGTTGCGAGCCCTTAATCCGGTAAGCGACCAGGTGGGTGAAAAACCTTTGGTGAGTGTGGATTTGGCTGTACTGAACCAACCTTTAGCGGCTATCAACGTTGGCCTGGAGTCATTCACGGAGAGCCTGGTCGCTCAAGAGGCGGCTGTCATCCAGGTGGACTGGCGTCCCCCGGCAGGCGGAGACGAGAAATTGATGGCGATCCTAGAAAAGATGAAAGGGTAAAAAAGGGAGCCTGTAGATGAAAGAATTTTCTGCTGCCTGCGTGCAGATTGCGATCACGCCCAACGATGTTGGCGCAAACGTGAGCAAGGGAGTCTCCTGGTTAAAAAGGGCCGTCAGCCAGCACGGGGCTGAACTGGTCGTCTTTCCAGAAACTGTGACCACCGGATATGAAACAGGTCTGGATGCGTTGGCTTTATGGGACCTGGTGGATGAGGCTCCGGGACGTATAACCCAGGATATCCAGGCGGCGGCC
This sequence comes from Chloroflexota bacterium, assembly GCA_030636125.1. Next base: position 7,329 of record DAOVXM010000033.1, read on the forward strand.
AGAGAGCTGGGCGTATATGTCGTATGGCCATCCTACCGGCGGGGAGCACAGCGTGGGGTGGTCTATAATTCCGCGATTTTGATTGGGCCAGATGGCGAGATTGTGGGCATCTATGATAAGACCCACCCCGCCCCGTGGGAGCGCACCGATGGCGGCGGGTGGGTGACGGTTGGCACACGCGCAGACGTGTTCGAGACCGCCCTGGGCAGCATCGGCATGATCATCTGTTATGACGGTGATTTTCCGGAGCTATCGCGCCTGCTGGCGGTCAAAGGCGCCGAGATTATCGTCCGGGCTTCGGCTCTACAGCGCAGCTATGATATCTGGTATATCACCAATGCCGCCCGCGCCTATGACAACCATGTATACCTGGTCGCCAGCAACCTGGTCGGACCCGATGCGCTCGGCAACTATGGCTTTGGTCACAGCATGATCGTTAACCCCATCGCCTGGCGCTTGGCCCAGGCCCGGGGCACCGAGGAGATCATTGCCGCCAGGCTCGATCCGGACCCGCTGCGTTATATCACCTGGGGCAGCAAGAGCCTACAAACATTCGATCACCTGGAAGATCGCAACCTGGAGCTCTACCAGGAGATCCTTAAAGAGGCCCGCTCACGATTTGAACCGGGGAAGCGCTTCCCCCGACGTTAGCGGAGATTGGAGCCCAAAAATAACAAACATTTCATCTCTCCACATTATTTCTAATATTGTTTTCCAGGAAAGGAAGAACCGATGGACATAGAAAAAGCTAATGCAGAAGCCACACAGCGAATGATGGACGCCCGCCCGGTAGTCGTGGGGCTGGGCAAGGCCATAGATGCCATCCCCGGCATGCGCGAAAACATGCTCCTCCATGCAGGACCGCCCATCACCTGGGAGCGGGCTTCTGGGCCGATGCGGGGCGCCATTACCGGGGCTTTGATTTTTGAAGGAAAAGCCAGAAATGGAGCTGAAGCCAAGGCGCTTGTCGAATCGGGGGAAATTAAGTTGGATCCCTGCCACCATCACCAGGCGGTTGGACCCATGGCCGGCGTTATCTGCCCCTCGATGTCGGTCTATATCCTTAATAACAAAACCCACGGCAACAATTCCTTCTCCAACCTGAATGAAGGCTACGGCAAAGTGCTGCGCTACGGGGCCTACAGCGAGGAAGTCCTGGATCGTTTGCGCTGGATGGAAGACGTCATGGCTCCTGTGCTGGGGGAGGCCATCGAGTTGAGTGGTGGGATTGACATGCGCGCCCTCTTGGCCGAGGCGTTGCACATGGGCGATGAAGGCCACAACCGCAACAAGGCTGGCTCCATTATGTTCACCGCCAAATTGGCACCTTTTATCGTCAAGGCGACCAGAGATGCAGAAGTCGCTTCAGACATCATCCAGGCATTGGAAGATAACGCCCTGAGCGTACTCAACCCGGTGATGGCAGCCTGCAAAGGGATGGTGGATGTAGCCCACGGGATTGAAGGCAGCACCATTGTCAGCGTGATGGCCCGCAACGGCACCGACTTCGGCATCCGGGTGAGCGGGTTGGGAGACCAGTGGTTCACCGCACCGGTCGCCATCCCGCAGGGTCTTTACTTCCCCGGCTTTACGGCGGAGGATTCCAGCGGTGATATCGGTGACAGCACCATCACCGAGACCGCCGGTATCGGGGGTTTTGCGATGGCATCCGCGCCAGCCATCGTCAAGTTCGTCAGTGGCACTCCAAAAGATGCCATAAACGCGACATTGGAAATGTACGAGATCTGCTACGCCGAGCACAAGTATTTCACCATCCCCCCACTGGACTTCCGCGGCACACCGACCGGCATCGACATCCGTAAAGTGATCGAAACGGGAATTACGCCGCGCGTCAACACGGGCATCGCCCACAAGGATGCTGGCGTAGGACAGGTCGGGGCCGGTTTGGTACGACCACCGATGGAGATGTTTGAGCAGGCGTTGGTGGCCTTTGCGGAACGGTATGGGTATTAGGTATTGGAGGGTTGAGATGACGTTAAAGTTTGAGGCGTTGAGGGTATTGCAGTCGGCTGAGACTGTGGCGGATGGCATTTGGGGGCAGGTCGTGCTATGGGACCCGTTCGTACGATGGGACCCAATCGTGCGTGATGTTTTCAGTGGACAAATGGCCAGGGCTGCGGACTCTATTGGGGCAAATATCTAATACCAAATATCCAATAAATTGAATAGGAGAGACTCATGGACCGAGAACAATTCATCAACATACTGGATAGCGCCAAACTGTATGACCTGACTCAGGGATGCAGTATCTTTACGCCTCCATGGCCTGGAGAAAAGGCCCTGGAAATCCACTTTTTTAAGCGCGTTACCGGCGCCTACGGCGGAGGACAGGGAGCCAACGGCCAGTTGTTGAATTGGAGCAACACCGTGGGGACACACCTGGTTGGCGAAACAGCCTTCCATTCTGGCAGCCGGGCCATCGCCGATATTCCCTTAGAAGACCTGTGTGGGCCTGGCGTTGTGGTAGATATTTCAGATATGGTTTCTGATTACAGCCTGTATACGCCTGAGATGATAATGGAAAAAGCAACCGTAAATGAGGGCGACATCCTGATCATCAATACCGGCTACCATAAGTATTCCTGGGATAGGCCGGATATCCACAACCCGGAGGCCCAGGGTGGCGTGGAGTCCAAGGAATTTGGGTTCCTGGTGAGGCACCCGGGGCCTTCCCCCGATTTCTTTCAGTGGGCGTTGGACAAAAAACTCAAGCTGATCGGTGTGGATTGCGGTTGCGCCGAACACCCCATGAATACCCCCATCCGCTATATGCATGAGAACGAGTTCAAAAAAGCTGAAGCCAAGTTGATCGCGGAGTACGGCAAGTCATGGGACGAGATGTTCCCTCAGGACGAATACTACCAGATGACCCACACCACCATGCCCAAAGCGCACCTGCTCCTGGCGGAATCTATTGTGGGTGACATCGACAAGCTGAAAAACCAGCGGGCCTGGATCATGATACAGCCTATCCCTTTTATGGAGGTCGAGACGGCCTGGGCGCGTGTCTGCGCCTGGCAGCCCCCGGATGGCATGGATGAAGGTGAATTCTTCCAGATCATGGAATCGGCCGAAATGTTGGATCTCAGCATACCTTTCAGCATCCAAACACCCCAATGGGCCAATTATGTGCCGTTAACCGTTACTTACACAAAACGAGTCGGTGGGCAATACTTTGGCATGGGCAGGAATGGCTCCATCTGTAACGCCAGCATTCATCTGGGTACCCACATGGACGGCGAGAAGCACTTCTGGCCGGCCGGACGAACGATCGGAGAAGTCCCCTTGGAGGATTGGGTTGGACCCGGCGTAATCGCCGATATTTCCCACCTGGTCAGCGATGCCAGTGTTTACACGCCCGAGATGATCGAAAGTGTCGTCGAGGTGCGCGAGGGTGATATCCTCATCCTCAAGACGGGCTGGTACGAATATGGCTGGATCAGTCCTGATTCGGATGAGTTCCGGTACATGATCAAACACCCCGGCCCTTCGCCGGATTTCTCTCAATGGTGTGTCGACAAAAAGATCAAGTGGTTGGGCATCGACGCCGTGAGCCAGGACCATCCCATGAATACCATCCAGCGTATTTGGCACCCCAAGACCTTTGAGGAGGCCAACCGTAAGCTGATCGAAGTCTTTGGCAAGGACTGGGACGAGATGTTCCCGCTGGATAAGTATTACCAGGATACGCATCTGAACCTCTTCCCAAAGAAGATCGTGCACGCCGAGAACCTGGGCAAAGATATCGCCAATGCTGAGAGTGGCCGGTACTATATCGGCTGCTACCTGCAGAAGGGCATGGAAATCGCCTCGATGTGGGGCCGCTTCGTAGCCTGGAGAGAGGGTAGCTAGTGTTGTGCAACTAATGTTGCGCGGCGAAAGTGACTCTATAGTTTGGAAATAATGGCGCAACACTAGCTGCAGACCTGATAGGTTTGTTTTATGATTCTCCTCCCGGGTGCCGCCGGTAAAACCGGTCGAGCAGTTCTCCGTGCGCTTTTGGCCAGGGGAAAGAC
>DAOVXM010000123.1 GCA_030636125.1 Chloroflexota bacterium
ATTCAACACGCAACTGCCTGGTATAGGTATAGATATTTTGTTCACCCGGCCGGCAGCCTCTGCCCGAGTCAAGGCATTGCCTGCCTACCAGAGCGGCTTCGTTAAAACAGGGAAGGTGGATTTTCCGGTTGTGATATCCAACATAGGCGAATACAGCAGTGATACTTATGACTTAATTGCCACTTCCAGCGATCCCACGTGGGATGTTTCATTTTTGACCGAAGATGGCCTGCATGCGCTCATCGATCATGATTCTGATGGTTTTCCAGACACTGGCTCACTTGGACAAGGTGAAACTATCACGATAACGGTTAGATGCCAGGCACCCAGCACTGCTGAGGCTGGTGATTTCAGTCAGTTAAATATAACCGCAACTTCTTCGGTTGATGATACCAAAAATGTAACTGTTACTATGCAGGGTGCTATCCCAGCCTCGTTTGCTAAGGCTTTTGCTGATAGTCTGCTGGGGTTAAATCTAAACCTGATTTCAGGAGATGGCGAAATTCTCTCAAAAGCAGAGGACTGGTATTCTGGCAGCACATTGGCGCTTTCGGATACCCCCCAAGGGAAATATGTCTATATTTGGGAAAGGAATAATAGCAGTGGTTTCATAACTTACACCGATATCGAGTATATCCTGATGAATCGTTTTGGATCCCAACTCGGATTGCGTAAGAAACTCACTGACAATCAATCGGAGCCCTTGTCTACCAATGACCGGGTCCCGGTCTCAGCAGCCATTCCGGATGGAAGTACAGGAGTAGTTTGGGTCCGGGATATTGTGGATGATGGCAATATATTGGACATAACCAAAAATTCTAATATTTACCTGGCCCTGCTCGATGCCAATGGTGACCTGCAGAACCCTCCCGGACTGATTAATATTACGGGAAATGGTGGTTGGCGAGGGGAGAATGATTTGAATATCCCCCTCTTCGCTTCGCCTAGAATCACAGCCATCAGCGATACCCGTTTCTTGATCGTATGGACAGACCAGCGCTTGCAGGCGACGGGTGATACCAGCAGCATTTGGTACGCGGTTTACGATACAAGCAGTTCTTCCCTGGTTAAATCACCTACACGGTTAACCTCGAACGCTTTGGACGTGAACCGTTACTTCGAATCCAATGTGACGAGTTTGCAAGGTGATAGAGCCCTGGTGGCATATACAATTTTTAATCACGATGATTCAAGTTATTCGATCGCCTATCTCGTCCTGGACAGTAACGGGGGTCTAGCAAAATCAGAGACAAAATTTTCAGGAAACTACGGCTGGGGTCCTGATGTGGTCCGACTCAGTACGGGAAAAATCATGCTAACCTGGACCAACCCGGAAAGCAACAATATCGTTTATGCTCTTATCAGGCCGGCAAACTATGCGATTATGGGTAGCCCGGTTGAACTCTCCAACCCAAACCAACGCTTGCCTGATTATGTATCAGTCACCTTTGACAAGGAAGGACACGGTATCCTGACCTGGATGGATGCAGGCTGGAACCAATACCTATATTATGCCTTGATCGATGGTAGTGGTGCTGTAATAACCCCGCCGATGATCTTCCATGCTGGGCATGCCTCGGATCCGCTTATTCTGAGCAGTTATTCTGGTTATGGTAATGCCCCCTATGAATACGCCGGTCAATTATTCCTACCCATTATTACACGTTAGGGGAGATACCTGTGAAAAGAGAAAAAAACACAAAAACCAATTCCGAAAAGGGCCAAAGTATGGTCGAGTTCGCGTTTTCCTTAGTTATCTTGTTGATCCTGGTAGTGGGCATCGCCGACCTTGGTCGGGCTCTGTACACCTACCTGTCTCTACGTGATGGCGCGCAAGAGGGAGCTCTATATGGCTCTGTTACGCCGACTGGAGATATCACCCAGCGCGTCTACCAAAGCTCTAACTATCTTCAGGACCTGGGGGACGCGGGTGAAATTACTGTGACGGTGACTCATAACGGCTCGCTCTGCACAGGAAAGCCTATCACCGTGCGGGTGACATATAGCAATTTTACGATCACTATGCCGTTCTTAGGTGCGCTCGTGGGCAGTCAGTCCATACCGATCAGTGCCGTTATTACCGATACGATCCTGGCTCCCGCCTGTGAATAGTAGATTTGTCAGTAAAGCAATTATCGATGATGAGGAGTTATAAGATGGAGTCTAAACGTTCATCCGAGAAAGGGCAAGTTCTTGTGCTTCTGGTGTTGGCGATCGTGGTCTTGTTGGGCTTTACAGCCCTGGCGATTGATGGTGGTCTGGTATATTCAGATCGCCGCCATGCCCAGAATGCGGCCGATGCCTCCTCCCTGGCGGGGGGTGCTGCAGCCGCCATGAAACTAGAAAATGAATACATCACCTATAAGGAATGGAAATGCAATGACCCAGGTGTACGCGCTGCCCAAGCCTCTGCCAAAGCCAGCGCCATCGATCGCGCCAGCAGCAATGATTTCGTTATTGATGCTGACATCAGCGATGATCACGGCGTAACTACCCAATGTGGTTCCCAAAATAACGGCGGTTGGGTAGACAATTATATCGATGTTATCACCACGTTCACCAAAGATACGCCCATGGCTTTTGCGCAATTTGTCTTCAATGGGCCATTGCGCAATACTGTGAATGCGGTGACACGGGTACGACCTCAAACCCCGGTGGCCTTGGGGCACGCAGTGGTGGCTTTGAGTGAGGATTGCCCCAATACGAATACAGGTGGGGTACACTTCGATGGTACCGCTGAAATAATTATTACAGGGGGGGGGATTTTTTCGAACGCTTGTTTGATTGCCGGGGGAAATGTAGATGTGACTGTCAATGATGGAGATATCGACTGCGTCGGCGAGGGTTGCTATACAAACAATGGTGGACCTACCGTCAGCCCCTCACCAGATGACGATTCTGTGGCGATGCCGCGTTTCACGCATGCTGTCCCAGCTCCAACCTGTCCAACTTCCTCGGCTACTATCCAAAGTGGGGGCGGTACCATCAGTCCGGGGAATTACACGCGCATCCGTTTGAACAGTAACAACGATGACCTGGTGATGGAACCGGGGCTCTACTGTATCACCGAGGATTTTGTGGCTAACGGCGGCTCGGTTACTGGTAACAATGTGACCATATATATCCTCAACGGCGACTTTGACATTTCTGGCGGCGTACAAGTGATACTATCTGCCCCGCCTAGCAATGAAACGGATTGTGGAGCAATTTGCGACACGGCGCTACCAGGGGTCTTGATCTACCTGGCTGAGGGCAATGATGGAGAGGTATCCCTTTTAGGAACCTCCGATTCCTTTTATGAAGGTTTGGTTTATGCTCCCGATGGGATGATTGAAGCCGGCGGTACTGGCTCGGAACTCAGCGAGATCAATGCCCAGCTGGTTGCAAACACGGTCAAGCTGCACGGGACAACCACCGTAAATATCACCTTCGACGATGGAAAATACTACCAGCTTCCAGCGATGCTTGAATTGTTTAAGTAATCCACTGCAGATAATTTAGAACTACTCAGCCAAAGATACTAGGAATCGGACCGTTATTCCGAGATTTCCATCTGCTAACGCAATAAATTGAACCTACCTCCAGGGCTGCCTGCTACCAGGCAGCCCTGAATCTTTTATCAATTGACAGCTAGTGACCATGAAATTTGCTTTCATACCTGATAACTGAACAGTCTTTACGGATAATTTGTTTATGTTATGATTAATTTCACATGATCATATTATTAAACGATGTAACAGAGCATTACCGATAACGTTTTAAAGGGTGGTGTTGTGTCCAACTGGCAAGATGTTGATGATATTCAACTGATCACAATTGCACAGGAAGGCAATGCCGAAGCATTCGGCGAACTGTACGAGCGTTATGCTTCCAGGGTGTTTCGCTTTCTTTTTGCGCACCTGAGTAATCGCCTGGATGCCGAAGACTTGGTGGGAGATGTATTCTTACGGGTTTGGCGCGCGCTGCCAAACTATCAGGAACAGGGGGTACCTTTCCTGGCTTTTTTGTTTCGCATAGCACGGAATGCGCTTATCGATCATTACCGCCGGGCGGGAAAATCGAAACAAAATGTTTCCATTGAAGATGTTACCTTACGGGATGGTGAACCCGGTCCTGGGGATACAGTTATTACGAACCTGGAACATGAGCAGCTCCAGCAGACTTTGGGGCAGTTACGGGAGGATTATCGCACAGTATTGGTTTTGCGTTTTTTAAGTGAACTTACGCCTGATGAAACAGCTGAAGTGATGAGCCGTTCAGCCGGAGCGGTGCGAGTGTTGCAGCACCGTGCGCTGGCAGCCTTACGAAAGTTGATGGATGAAAAGTAGAGACGGACGGGATGACGGATAGACGGGACGAGTTTGAGCAAATCTTTGAAAGGTGCCTGGAGCAGATCCAATCTGGCCAAAAGAGTTTAGATTCTGCGCTAGCCCAATATCCAGGGATGACAGATGAACTACGCCCGCGTCTGGAGGCTGCCTTATGGTTGGATGGACGTAAGAGCTCCCTGGACCCACGTCCAGGGTTTGTGGCTGCTTCAAGTAATCGTCTGATCTCCCAAATACAGCAAGAGATGGCAGCTCAAGTCGCCCTGGATGCTGTGCCTGAAATGGGCTGGTTTGCTCGCATGTGGGCTAGCTTGTTCACACGTAAGAGATATGCCTTTCAACTAGCTCTTGTTGTTCTATTATTAGCTTGTGTAGTCCTAGGTGGGGCTGGTGTTGCGTATACTGCCCAGGGCGCATTGCCGGGTGACAAGACCTATTCAGTCAAGATTATACTGGAACAAGCTGAGTTGGCAACCACAACAGATCCTGCCGAACGTGCGCGCTTACACGCTGAGTTCGCCCAGACAAGATTGAATGAAGCCCAAGATCTGGTTATGGAAGGCCGATATGCCTACGTACCGGATACGGTGGGAAGATATGAGTATCATGTAAACCAGGCTGTCAGATCATTGCACCAGCTTGCCCGGGAGGATAGCGTTAAAGCCAAAGTGTTAGCGGAGTCCTTGAGTGGGATCTTGACGGTCCAGACGGCGAGTTTAACTGTTATGATCGTCGCTGTCCCATCACAATATAAACCGGACATCGAGTGGGCACTGAGTATTTCGGATAGCAGTCTGCTCCTGGTTGAGAAAGTGCTTGTGCGCGTTGGTGGTACGCCTAGATCTATCCCAACGGATAGTTATAAACCCACCTCTACCAAAAAGCCAACCAGCACACCGAGACCGTCTGCTACCGCGACGCCTACACAAAGTGTTAAGCCCACCAATACTGCTGTATTAATCAAGACAGCTACCAAAACGTTGACACCAACTTTACGACCCTGGTCGACGAGCACTTATACTCCAACACCTCAGAACACGCGTAATCCCACTTCAGATCCAGCGACGGCTAAACCCACCGCTACGAATACACAACGTCCACCGACAGATACACCCAGACCTCCGACGAATACACCAGTACCACCGAGCAACACACCTGTGCCGCCTACGAATACGCAGCCACCGCCACCAACAAACACTCCTGAACCGCCGCCAACAGAGCCACCACCCACGGACCCACCACCAACAGATCCACCATATCCGTAAATCTCAGTCGAACTTGGATATAAAAATACATGGCTGTTAAGCGAAAGGTAGCCATGTATTTATATTGGTTATTGTTAAGTGCAAAAGAAAAATGCCCGGGCAGGCAGCCCGACGGCACCCAGATTGACCTACTTACCGCTGCTTCCTCTCGGACCTGACGGGTTTCGCAGGTTTCTGCCGCGCCGGACCCACCCGGACACGCCAGAAGGATACCTCAGGATAGAATCATTGTCAATGTCGTCTACCGGGCGGGCATTGTATGTGCCGGGGTAGTAGGGGAGTTAGAGAATCAGAACGGTGATCAAGAAGAAAGTGATTTATTATAAAGGCAATGATAATATCCATTCGAGTTGTTATAATAGTTCAACCAACCTATGACTACGTGAGAGGAGTATTTATGGAAACACGACGATTTGGAAGGACTGGGCATAATAGTACGGTTGCGATTTTTGGTGCGTTCGCTGTGTCTCAAGCGACACAAACTGAAGCTGATGCTATCATGGAAGGAGTGATCGCGGCCGGTATCAATCATATCGATGTAGCACCATCCTATGGCCACGCCGAGCAGCGTCTTGGTCCTTGGATGGCTCGAGAAAGGGAGCGATTTTTCTTGGGCTGCAAAACGATGGAACGCACAAAGGATGGCGCGGCCGCTGAGATGCAACGTTCGCTCGAGCGTTTGCGAGTTGATTCTTTCGATCTATATCAGTTACACGCCATTACCAGTTTTGATGAATTGGATGAGGTTACCCATCCCGGTGGCGCATTAGAGGCGCTGATTGCTGCCCGAGATGCCGGTTTAACTCGTTATATCGGTATCACCAGTCATGGGGTTGATGTGCCGCAGATCTTTCTGGAAGCCCTATCTCGCTTTGACTTTGATTCGGTATTAATCCCAATTAACTTCATTCAATATGCTAATCCTGCTTATAAGCGAAACACGGAAGAACTCCTACGAGTATGCCGGCAAAAAGATATTGGCACGATGGTTATCAAGTCGATTGCCAAAAGACCATGGGGTGATTTGCCACAGACGCATATCACCTGGTACCAACCGTTTGAGGAGATGGAGCAAATTCAGGTGTGTGTGAATTTCGCCCTCTCTCAGGATGTTACCGGAATATGCACAAGCGGTGACCCGAGTGTGCTGCCGCTTGTCTTAAAAGCCTGCGAGAATTTCAAACCTCTTACCCTTAGCGAGCAGGAAGCGCTCATGGCTGAGGCAAACCAATATGAGCCCTTGTTTGTGTAATAGGTAGTATAAAAAACATCCCCCAACCCGGTTGGGGGATGTTTTTTTTATAACATGTTCCGCAAGACTGTATGCAGAATGCCGCCGTTTCGATAGTATTCTACTTCGATGGGCGTATTCAGGCGGACAATAACATTAAACGATACTACAGCGCCATCTGCTTTTTCAGCTCGAACCTTAGCCTCACTTTGTGGTTCGATATCATTATCCAGGCCCTCGATGTGGTAAATTTCGCGCCCGCTCAGTCCAAGGTTTTCCACATTCTCACCAGGCATGAATTGTAATGGCAGGACGCCGGTTCCAATTAAGTTCGAGCGATGGATGCGTTCATAAGACTCGGCGATAACCGCTTTTACACCAAGCAGTAGCGTACCTTTGGCAGCCCAATCGCGGCTGGAGCCAGTGCCATATTCCTTTCCTGCGAGTACGATCAACGGGACATCTTCCTCCCGGTATTTCATAGCTGTTTCATAGATGCTCATTTGTTCGCTGTCGGGCAGGTGGATGGTCACTCCGCCTTCAC
>DAOVXM010000250.1 GCA_030636125.1 Chloroflexota bacterium
CAAATTCATGACTCGTTGATCGATCATGTAAATCTCCTCGTAAGTTGGTGATGTGATGCCGGTAATGGTAACACAGTAAGTAATATGCAATCGGCGGAAAGTAATTTAAAATGACCCGAAACTTTCATCCGCCGATTGCTGCAACCTGCGGATTGCATGTGATTAGCGGTTTTATGATCAGTTTTATTTCAAAATACATACCGCCAATCACATAAAGCATGTTATTGAAGATGATGCACATCACGCTTATCTACAATTGCCGTCTCAACTAATAACAAAAATAAACAAAACACTAATCACCGTTAACCGGGCTGACGGCTACGGTGGGTTTTCCCAGTTCAGGTGTTGTTTCAACATCCTTGCTTACCCCGATGTTAATAATTGCCGGCACGAAGAACCCTATGATGCCCATAAATCCTGTGACGATGCCCCCGATAATAAACCAGGTTTGGACACCAAAGATATCAGCCACCGGTCCAGCAATGATGAGTCCTAATGGAGTCATGGCTTTTACTAAACTACCAAAAAGCGTGAATACTCTCCCCTGCATATCCGGGGCGACAACATCTTGCATAACCGCTAAAAGTGGTCCATCTGTAATCGGAATCCCAAACCCGATCACAAATGTAGCCGCAATCGCCAGGGGATATGCCGAAGGGGGCAAAAACCCGAGGAATAAACACCCAAAGCCAATGATAATCAGACCGAGCAACGTCGTTTTAATCCGGTGATGAAAGCCACCCCATACACTCAAAATCAAGCCGCCGATGATTATGCCAAGCCCTGCGGTCGAGTCAAGCCAGGCTAACTGGAAGGCTTCACCACCAAAATGTTTTGTAACCAGGATGGGTATAAGTGCGAACGCAGGTGTGAGTACTAAATTAATAATCATAGCCATGACTGCGACCAGAAGCAAACCAGGCCAGCCCAACATATACCGTAATCCGATGCGGAAGTCCTGCCATACCGAGGTTTTGTCCTCCTTCGTTTCAGGTGATGAGCTGGTTTGGGGTTGGGGAACAGCAATGAAGAAAAGCGGTAGGATGGCAATCATAGCTGTCACTACATCAATCGATAGAACACCCTGGATGGACAACACCTCCAGCAGTAATGCGCCCAAAGGAGCCGAGATGATATTCATCCCGCCATTCAAGATTTGGTTTAGCCCTTGAATTCGAGAAAAATGCTCCTTCGGTACCATCAGCGAGGTGGATGCCTGCATCGCCGGCCAATGGAAACTACCAGCCATTGAACGGACAAACATCAGCAGATAAACATGCCATATCTGCACCACCCCGCTCCAGAATAGATAAGCCAGCAGGACAGTCGCCAGAGCGATGATACCGTCTGCTATGATCATGGTCACTCGCCGGCTCCAGCGGTCGACAAAAGTACCCGCGATGGGCCCCAGGAGGACCTGGGGGAGTAAACCAACCAGCGAGGCAGTTGCTAGAACTGTGGCCGAACCGGTGGTTTTGGTCAACCACCAGATAAGGGCAAACTGGACTAGCTGGCTACCTAACAAAGAAAACGCCTGCCCTGTCCAAATGGTGAAGAAGGGAGCAGCCCAGTTCTTTGGAAGTCGTGGTGATGCTGTCTCATTCATCTTACAAGTCTCCTCTACAGATTAATTTTCACCGCAAAAACATCTGAGCCCCGCAAAATACTCGAAAAATACCATGGATTTTGAAATTCTATATCAAAATATTCATATTGTCAATAGTTATTTTTATATTCACGAATTTCACATTGATTTATTTAAGTTTTATTTATTGATATTTCAAGATAAACTGATGCTGCTTTGCAACGAGTAGTTCTGGAGTATCCCTGACCGAACCGCGCAATTTCAAAATTAATTTGACTCAAGCGGTTAATATTGTCTATACTATGGAAAGGGACGACCAAATCCGGCCTTTAACATCAAAAACAATCCACTACTTAAGACTACTGCATCTTCGCCAGTAGGATCCAGGAGAGCGAGACTAAATATGAGCCACCAAAATGATGTTGAACAAATCAAGGAGATGCACAAAGCTAGCATCTTAGCAAAACCCAATGTGGTTGGTGTCGGCATTGGTGAAAAGGTAAAAAATGGTCAAAAAACAGGGGAATTGAGCGTTGTCGTGCTGGTGCGCCAAAAGAGACCACCCGCGGGGCTGGCTACGCAGGCCCTGGTTCCCAAAACGATCGCTGGGGTTAAAACAGACGTAGTAGAAGTAGGCGATCTGCGCGCCTTGCAGGCCCGCACCGACCGCTGGAGACCAGCTCCCGGCGGTGTCAGCCTGGGTCATTACCAAATCACTGCTGGAACCCTGGGTTGTGTGGTGCGCGATCGAGCCACAGGGGCGCGCTTGATCCTGTCAAACAACCACGTTTTAGCTAACAGCAATGATGCCACTATCGGTGACTCTATACTGCAACCCGGCCCCGCGGATGGCGGTCAGGCCGGCGATGACACGATAGCTCATCTGGAGCGATTTTGTCCTATCCAATTCAATGTAGCTCCCCCGACGTGCAGCCTGGCACAGGGCATTGCGGACTTTGCGAATATGCTGGCTACACTCACCAGCTCTAAACACCAACTTCAAGCCGTGCAAGCCGACCCCTCCGCTTCAAACCAGGTCGATGCTGCCGTAGCACGCCCGATCAACGACAGTGATATCCTCGATGACATCCTGGAAATCGGCGTGGTAAATGGCACAGTACCCGCCACGCTGGGGATGTCAGTGCGCAAATCCGGTCGCACCACAGAATTCACTACTGGAGAGATCAATGTGCTGGCAACTACCGTGACGGTTAGCTACGGGCCTGATCGCAACGCCCTATTCGAAAACCAGATCGTTACCGGCCCGATGTCACAAGGAGGCGACTCCGGATCACTCGTGGTTGCCGGCGATTCACTACAGGCGGTTGGCTTACTTTTCGCTGGGTCTGACCAATCTACCGTTATCAACCCAATCCAGGCGGTTCTTGACTGTTTGGAAGTGGACTTATGAGTCAAGGCACAAAAAACTTTGATATGCAGAGAGCTATAGAGAAAGCTCAAGCGGTCAAAGAAGCCTATCAGGGCGAATTGATGGCTAAAGAGAATGTCGTAGGGGTGGGGGTAGGCTTTTGCCACAAAGATGGTATACGAACCGACACGGTGGGCCTGGTGGTCATGGTCAGTAAGAAAATGCCCCGGACTCAGTTAGAGCCGGAGGCATTAATTCCAGAATTAATCGATGGGGTTCCTGTAGATGTACAGGAGGTTGGCGAGATTAAGGCTCATTAATACAACCCAGTGCACATCTAAAAATGAAGCGAGCAACACAGCCTTCAGACAAAGCAAGTGGGCTTAGAGAAAAGGAGAAATGTATGAGTGAAAGTGTCTACAAGGTCATTGAGTTAGTCGGCACCAGCAGCGAGTCGTGGGAGAAAGCAGCCACGGCGGCGATTAATATGGCCGCCAAGAGCCTGCGCGACCTGCGCATCGCCGAGGTCGTAGAGCTAGATATGCAGCTTGAGGATGGCAAGGTCATCGCCTACCGGGCAAAGGTTAAAGTCTCCTTCAAGTTCGAGTAAGAAGACTAAAACCGCCGCATAAAATTCTAGGGATTACAACAAAGCCTGACGACATCAAGCCTCATAAATACAATATTCCAATTATTTCAGTCGGGCGGTTTGGCGCGTCTGCCTGAACGGCGTGCTACATCAAGTTTCTCGACGTTCACGGGGAATCTTGAGCTTGGCATCGATGAATTGCTTATGAGTGAATTTTAACCCCATAGCTATGGTACGAATCTCTTCGGTCTCATCATAGGAGACACGACCATCCCCATCAGCCACGGCAAAGAGCACATCCAAAAAACGCAGGCGCTCTTCAAAGCTGGTGCTCTCGAAGAACTCACGTGATAAACGATAATAGTCCAGGGTTCTGCTAATTTCAGACACTGCCACTTCAACAACCAGGGCAGCTTCTACCTGGGATATATCCCAGTTGGTCTGCATGGCGGCCACCATAGCGTCACACTCTTCATCTTTGACTTCGTGATCCACATAAGCGACCCTCGCCATCAATCCACCGGCTAGACTGAGTTTGCGCAGTTCAGCCTCGGGGATGTTCATTTCCATATCGTCCAATTCTAAACGGCGACGCACTTTGAAAAATATCTTATTCCTCATGAAGTCATCGACCTCGAGTTCGCGGTTAGGAGCGTTGGCAAGGGCGTCGGAACGACGTCGCACAGGGCCGCGCAATAAGCCTCCCAACTGACCAAAAAGGCCGACATCGGCATTCTCGATATTATCTTTAATTTCATCAATAACAGCCCGCTCCTCATCGGTCACCTGACCATCCGCGGCAACTACTGCGTCCATGGCAGCGAGAGCTTGAGCTTTATCCGCTGGATTCGACAAATTGGCACGCAAATCATCCACGAGACGGGCTCGTTCCGCCTCACCTACCGGCGCTTCGACATAGATTTCCAGTTCGGCCCAATCGCTAGCCGTCATGTCAGGGAGTTGAAAGAGCAAATCTTTTAAACTGTTGATCTCTTCACGAGACACATTTCCATCTGCCCACGCCGCAGCAATCATCACTTTGCCGAGGGCCATGACAACTTTGGTTGTCGACATACTGATCCTCCTGTTATTTCTTTTATCAGTTTGTGGCCTTGTTCCAGCGCAGCCTTCAGGATAAACAGAGCCTGCGTCTCATCATGACCACTTCTATGTATATGATCTAAATAATCTCGCCATAAGCGAGACCTTGAACGAGTAGTATACCCGACTGCCAGCCCGGACTCAAGCACACAGGCATTAAAAGATCATGTGAAATTAAAACCAGACACAGATGCTTTCCCGAAACTCAATCACAGCCAATTATCCTGAGTAAAATACTTTTTCGGGCGCTCAAGCTAATCGTGTAAAATCCAGGTTATATATTAAAAGTGTACATGCTCAGGCTAAAGATTTTTGCAATCGGCGGAAAGTAATTTGAAATAAACCGAAGCCTTCATC
>DAOVXM010000197.1 GCA_030636125.1 Chloroflexota bacterium
ATTTCGGATAGCCGACCATACCAAACAGATTGCCGAGAACACACAAGCCCAAGATATTGGCGAGTAATCGAGCATCCTTTCTGCCATCTTGAATATATAGTAGTGGCTAGTGTTGCGCGGCGAAAGTGACTCGATAGTTTGGTAATAATGGCGCAACACTTTAAGCAGTTGGGCAGAAGACAACAGAAACCATCGATTCGTTTAGGCCCAACTGCACTGGTGATAGCGTGATAATGGGCGCAGGGGAGGCGCCCAAGTTGGATTTAATTATTTTTGGAACGTAACTACTCAAGCGGTGAGAAGTGCTCTCTTTGCCTAGGCTGAGTAGTTACTTTGGAAATATATTAGTTGAAGTTAGGCACCTGCCATTTGGAGTTGGGATGGTACGCTATGACTAACGAATGGAAATTGGCGACTAAATATGTTGTCGGGGTAGGGTTGGCGATCTTAGGGGTATATATCCTATACCTCAGCCGTCCCATAATATCCCTGCTTGTAATCGCGGCCTTAATAGCATTCCTGGTGAGACCGTTAATTAACTTTCTCCACCAGCGGTTGAGAATTCCTCGACGTTTTTCGGTTTTAATCACATATCTTTTAGCCTCGGTGGTTTTGCTCCTGGCTCCCTTAATCATCGTTCCTCCTATTGTTGATGCGGTCAATTATCTAATATCTCTCGATTATCAGTTGTTGATTGATAACCTTCTAAATTGGTTGGAAACCAACTTGATCGTACTTAAAGAGTCAAATTTGCAATTGCTCACATTCAGAATTGACCTTCAGAATACCATTGATCCGATCTTAGATGCCTTACAGAACGCTTCACCGGTTTTTGCTTTGGAACCTCCCTCCATCGACGTTATCCTAAGCTCTCTAGGTTCAGCCTTCGCGGTTAGTTATGGCGTCGCCGTAGGAGTGGTAGGTTCTGTTTTTTCCGGGATTGTTGCCTTTGTGTTTATGATCCTGGCTTCAATTTACTTCAGCTTGGATGCACAGAGATTTTACGAAAGTTTCTTGAGCATAACACCAGAGTCGCACAGGTCGGAAATTAACCGGATCGTTAGACGGATCAGGCACATTTGGGATGCATTCTTTAGAGGCCAGATCACATTGATGGTTTTAATTGGATTTGTTGTTTGGCTTGGATTGACGTTGCTTGGATTACCTGGCGCTTTCGCCTTGGGTGTTATCGCGGGAGTGTTGGAAATCATACCTAACCTGGGACCATTTCTAGCAGCGATTCCCGCGGTGATTGTTGCACTGCTTCAAGGATCAACCGTTCTTGAGGTTAATAATTTTATCTTTGCTCTAATCATCATCGGTTTTTATATCCTTGTTCAAATGTTGGAAAACTACCTTATCGTTCCAAAAGTCCTCGGAGAAGCCGTTGAATTACATCCCCTGGTAGTTATCTCAGGCGTGTTGGTCGGGGCTTCCGTTTGGGGCATATTAGGTGCGTTGTTAGCAACCCCATTGATCGCCTCAGGACGGGAAATCGTGCACTACCTTTACCGTAAAGCGCTCGGGGAGGACCCGTTTCCACCGGAGGAAAAACCACCGGAGGATGAGAACATTTCCATGCGGGAATCTATGCAGGTGCTGGTAGCAAAGGGCCAGCAACTGTTCAAGCGTGGTCCGGAATCATCCCCGGAGCCACTGGAGACCGATCAAGAGAAGATAAAAGAACCACATGAATAATCCGTTTTGGAGGAGATCCGGACTGCTAGCATGTCCAAATAATTGGAATGTTGGAAGTTCAAATCACTTTGAACACAGATCTTGTTCGTAGATTTATGTTGAATTCTTTGGATATAACCTTTGTAGGTCATGCGACAGTCCTTTTAGAGATGAGCGGTGTACGGATATTAACTGACCCACTTCTTAGGAATCAGATTCTCCATCTACGCCGTCAAAATCGATTGGTTAATCCTTCTGCAGCTCAAAATGTCGATGCTGTTTTGATTTCTCATGCCCATTGGGACCACCTTGATATACCTTCACTCAAGTTCGTCGGGCACTCGACACCTTTGATCGTTCCTAGAGGTGTAGAGCAAATATTACGCCGTAAGGGATTTCAGCAAGTTGATGAATTGACAGTCGGCGAGAGTACTACTGTAGGGAAGGTGAGCATCCGTGCAACTTTCGCTGATCACGATGGCGCTCGATTGGGTTTAGGGCAAAGAGCCGATTCAATAGGATATCTAATCGAAGGTTCGCATCTGGTTTACTTTCCGGGGGACACAGCCCTTTATCCTGAGATGGCAAATCTGGCTGAGGGCTTGGATCTCGCTTTGCTGCCGGTCTGGGGCTGGGGTCCCAATCTTGGACCTGGGCATATGAGTCCATACCAGGCGGCCTTAGCATTACGTATGCTTGCACCCACATTGGGTATACCAATCCATTGGGGTACGATGTTCCCTTTAGGGTTGAGGTGGATCTTCCCTAAGCTCTTGATCGACCCTCCCCATGCGTTTGCCAACTTTGCCTCTCGATTGGCGCCCGAGGTCATGGTAAAGATACTGGCACCTGGAGACCAGGTGTGTATTTAAATAGGATATTATGGATATATCAAAAATAACCGATTATATGTACATCGCAGCTCATCCAAATGCTGAGGCTGCCAATGCCATCCAAGAATCAGGTGTGCGTGTGATTATCAATATGATATTTCACCGCCCAGCTGAGGTATATAAACAGCCTCCATTCAGATTGCTTACATTACGCTCATTTGATTCAATATTCTTGCCAATACCACTCAGTAAATTGAGAAAGGGGGTAAAAACTGCTTTACCAGTGATCCAAGATGGCGACAGCGTATTGATCTACTGCCGTAAAGGAAGACACCGTAGCGTTGCAATGTCTTCCTGCATTTTAATTGGGAAGGGATACTCTTCAGATGGAGCTATGGAACTTATCAGTTCGAAACGCGAGGTGGCGGATCCATATGCCTGGCATATCCAGCGACAGATACGCAGATTCGAGAAATCTTGGAATAAGGGATAGTCTCAACACGTGTAAGTAATCTTCTCAAACTTCGTCCATAGTAATCAATCTAAAAAAAATTGGATGAGGAGAGAAAGTTATGAAATATGAAAATGATAGGAGAATACTATGGGCAAATTTAAATATCTAAGCCCTGAATGGGCAGATGAAGCGATACGATGTCTAAGGGAAGCTTTAACGCCGGAGAGTATGAAACATGTTACTTCGTCTATGTTGACCCATTACCGCAATTGCCCTGACGGTAAAGATCGCGCTGTTTACTATAAATATGTAGATGGTGTGCTAGAAGAACTCTCCGTTTTAGAAAATGAATTTCCAAAAGTCGAATTTACTATTAGCGGGGAATACGAGACTTTCGCAAAAATCTCACGAGCGGAGTTGGGTTCTAGAGCAGCTTTGATGAGTGGCAAGTTGCGGTTAAAGGGGAATATGGTTAAAGCGTTAAGCCTCTCTGTGGTAGTAGATCGGTTAAATCAAGTGCTCGCCAAGATCCCAACTGAATACTGAGGAGTTGCATTATGCCTAATGAAAATAATCCTCAAAGGGACCCATATTTTGTTGATTTCCCCGGAAGAATTAAGCAGATACAGGCTGAAATGCATCGTGATGGGATAGATGTATATTTGGGTTCCCGATTGCGAACACTCTCCTGGACACTTGATGCTTTTTGCCCTTGGCGGTCCTTTGTGGTGATACCCAGAGATGGATTGCCCACAGCTTTTACTTTTGTAATTGATGCTTCTCGAGTGGCGGATGATTCCTGGCTGGGTATTGACAATGTGCTAGGATATGCTCCCATGGGGGGTCAAGACCAGATCACGGTTGTAGCAGATTTTATTCTAGAAAATCTCAAAGATGGTAAGGGGGTCGTGGGTATCGAGAGTGGTATGTCGAATTACCTCCCTGAGGGCAACCTGACATATTATGAGTACCAAGAGCTAACTGCTGCTCTGCCAGGGGTGAAGCTGACCAACTCGCATGACATCATAGATCGGCTTTCGCTTATTAAAGATGAAGGCACCATAAACCGTTTTAGGGAGGCGTCGCGCATTGTCGATGTGGGTCACCAGGCTGTATTTGAAGCTATCAAAGATGGGGGCTTCCAGGGGATGACAGAAACGGAGATTGCCGGAATCGCAACCCATGCCATGCGGAAAGCAGGTAGTGTTTTTGATTGGACTTTTACTGGAGGAAACGAGATCGCTTCAGGATACCGAACGGGATTGGCGGGTGGCGCGTGTACACCTGCAACTCGTAGAAAATTGCAGCCTGGGGAGGCACTGATGGTCGATCTGCATGCGACTTTTAAATTGGGATTAGGTGATCACACCCATAATTACTTGCTTGGATCAGCGACTTCACGCCAAAGGTGGCATGCAAATAAATTCATCGATCTAGTCAAAAAATGTTTGAGTATCTATAGGGCTGGGATTACACCATCCAACTTAACTGACGAGATGCAAGTATTTTGCGAAGAGGGAGGTTTTGCAGAGTATGTCGTCCCTGGATTTGAACATGGCATAGGAATGCTGGGAGACGAGTGGCGTATTGGTTTGAACGATGGTCCAATCCCATACTGGACGAATCCTGACCATGTGTATCAGGCGGGAGAAATGATAATTTGCGCCATTCAATATGCCTGCCCAGAGGAGAATATTGGCTTTCGTTATGAAAACCCAATATTGCTAAAGGGAGAGGGTTGTGAGCTAATGTCAAAATATCCTCTGGCAATTGAGGAAATTTAGCGGAAGAGATAGTGTTACAATTAATTTGGTGATACAAATACCGGCGCGTAAAAGGAAAGAAGTGCGCCCTGACAAGGTGAAAGAGTATTGAAGACGACGCATAAAGCTTTATCACTTGAGGTTGTTGCCCGCAGGTTGAACGGAGCTGATATCCAATGGGCTATTTTTGCGGGATCTGCGGCAATTGTATATGGTGCCGATCGCCCCATAACCGATATCGATATCCTGATATCAGCAGCAGATGGAGAACGCGCGGCTGCCCTGTTCCCCGACAGTCAAGTATGTCGTCGTGGAAATGGATCTGTCGAGGCAATTAAATTACCTGATTATGATCTCATTGCTGGTTTATCGAATGGATACAAACTTGATGTTGATAACGATATGCTCCTTCGTTTGCGTAGAGCTGAAATAAACGGTGTTGTCGTACCGATTATTCCTCCCGAAGATAATATACTCATTAAGGCTATCTGGGGTCGTGGTCCGGAGATTGGTAAACACGACTGGGATGATGTAAAAGCTATGTTGCTCTACAACCGGAGGATTGATTGGGAATACCTTTGTGGAAGGGCTTCTGCTGGCCTTAACCCAGACCGGGCGGATAAGGTGTTGATACGTCTGGAACTGTTGTGGCGTAGCATCTATGATGAGGCAGTCCGCATTAGGAAATAACGCATCAGCCTAATTTTTAGATAGTCTCCCCGTTGGGTGTTGCTGACAAAATTAACCGCGGAGAGCGCAAAGATCGCAGAGTGTTGTCACATAAACCGGTTTTTCTCAGCGTTATCAGCGAACTCTGCGGTAAATACAAGATTGGATTTTCCATAACAATATATAATCGGAAGACCAGCAAATTTTTAGAATTATTTATTGGTTAGGGAGGGTTATATTATTCAAAACCAATTCTTCGTTAACCTTCGCACCATCTGGTAACTCAGCATCCTCTAACACAATGGATTTCTGTATGGTAACACCATTACCAATATAACTTCCCTTTTCAATATACACTTCTGGTCCAATAATACAGTTTGTTCCGATCACTGTCCCAACTTCAATGTGCACTG
>DAOVXM010000199.1 GCA_030636125.1 Chloroflexota bacterium
ACAGACTCTGACTCTAAGTAAAGATACTTCACTCCGCTCAGAAATTCAGCCGGGTACAACGCACTTAGATCCTTCACAGGCTCAGTACAAGATTGAATCGCACCTTTTCATTGTTTCTTTTTCACTGAATTACGCTTTTGACGGTTATTTAGTTTCCTCATATGACTCTCAATCAAGGGGATAAAGTATCAGATATCCCAGATAATAAAAAAAAACCTCCTTAATGGAGGTATTTTTGTCGTAGCTCCTCGACCAGGACTCGAACCTGGAACCTAGCGGTTAACAGCCGCGCGCTCTACCATTGAGCTATCGAGGAATTATATGTTGGGCATATTATACGTAAAGCTTATCCAGTGTCAAGGAAGTCGACTCTGATGCAGAGTTTGCTGGTGCGGAGTTTGCTTGACAATGGATATTATGTTAGATATACTCAGAATGTAGCACCCAATGGGTCTCACCATGCTCGGGGAGCCCGGTTTATCCGGGCTGAGAGGAAGGCGTTAAGCCCTCGACCCGCGAACCTGATCCGGATAATGCCGGCGGAGGAATCGCAAAACAGGTATATTTGGCTACAAATGCCAATATCCTGGTGTAAATCACCCTGAAGAAACTCCTCCTCTGGCAGATACGTTTCGATTAGAGGAGTTTTTTTATGCGTGTTATCGTTGTTGCAAATGGAGTTATGCACTCTCAATTCACGCTGGAGGATGGCGATGTGCTGATCGCCGCTGATGGTGGGCTGCAACACTGTCTAGATCTTGGGCTCCAGCCTGCGATTGTGATAGGTGATCTGGACTCCATCGACGAGGGGGACTTATCAGCCCTGGAACCCAGTGATACTCAAATCCTGCGGTATCCAACACAGAAAGACTTCACTGACCTGGAATTGGCTCTGCAGCACGCTCTCAAGTTGGGGGCAGATGAAATTGTAATCGTGGCAGCCCTTGGGGCTCGTTGGGACCAAACGATAGCAAATCTGCTTCTGCCTGCCTCATTCCCATCAGTCAAAATCCGTCTAATGGACGGATCACAGGAAATCCACTACGTTCGTGCTGGAGAAAAGCTGGAAATTCACGGACGACCTGGCGATATGGTCTCATTAATTCCATTAGCAGGCAAGGCGCACGGGGTTACTACGGAACACCTTGAGTACCCGCTTCATGGAGGCGAACTCACTTTTGGAAGTACGCGCGGCATTAGCAACACCCTGCTTGAAGAGACCGGGACAATTTCAATAAATGACGGATTACTATTATGTATAGTGATCCATCAATGAATTTCTAATTAACAGGAGGCGCGATAATGATTAGGAATATAATCTTACTAAAAATCCCGACCGGGATGCTTGTTTTCTTCACAGCCTTCTTTATTGCAGCCTGTACATCTTCCACACCTGGTTCAACGGCAGAAATTTCAACACCCTCGGAACCTCACACACTGACAGTAATGACGCACGACTCCTTCGCAGTATCCGAAGACGTAGTAGCTGCATTTGAAAATGAATACAATGCCGAAATCCGGTTTCTTAAAAGCGGTGATACCGGGACAGCGCTCAACAAAGCAATCTTGTCAAAAGGCAATCCTCTTGCAGATGTATTCTACGGCGTGGATAACACCTTCCTCAGCCGGGCGCTCGACGAAGACATTTTTGAACCTTATGACTCGCCGATATTAGCCGATATCGACGATGATTTCGAACTCGACCAACAAAAAAGAGCGCTACCGGTCGATTATGGTGATGTATGTCTTAACTACGATAAAAGCTACTTCGTCGATCAGGGAATAGAACCTCCCCAGGCGCTCGAAAACTTACTCGAGCCGGAGTACAGGGGACTGCTCGTGGTTCAAAATCCAGCCACATCTTCACCGGGTTTAGCGTTTATGTTCACCACAATTGGACATTTCGGTGAAGATGACTATCTGGATTACTGGATGGGGTTGGTGGAGAATGACGCCCTCATCGTCAACGATTGGGAGACGGCTTACTATACAGAATTCAGCGCATCCGCAGGGAGAGGGCCTCGCCCGATCGTCGTGTCGTACAACTCAAGCCCTGCGTTCGAGGTCATCTACGCAGAAACACCACTTGACGAGCCACCAACTGGAGCAATTGTGAGCGATGGTACCTGCTTCAGGCAAATTGAATTCGTGGGCATATTGAAAGGCGGACAGAATCGCGAGCTGGCTGAAAAATGGGTTGACTTCATGCTCTCACCCATATTCCAGGAAGATATACCGCTGCAGATGTTCGTCTTTCCGGTAAATTCACAAGCCCAACTCGACGATGCTTTTATCGAACACCTGACCATCCCTACTAAGACCGCCTTTGTCAGCCCAGAAAAAATCGCTGCCAACCGTGAAAAATGGCTGCAGGAGTGGACCGAGACAGTGTTGAGGTGAACTCAAAATTTTTCACATCCAGTTATAAGAAATATGCCCTGCATGCTTTATGGCTGGCTCCTCTGGCTTTCTTAGGACTGTTCTATTTTTATCCCATGGGGAGCATTCTTGAGATCAGCTTTTCACGTACAGGTGGCAGTCAGGTAACTCCTTTCATCCAGGCGCTGGCGTCTGAAAGAGTGCGCAGGGTGCTTGGCTTCACATTCTTCCAGGCATCCCTATCAACTGCTCTGACGCTGCTGGTCGGATTGCCGGGCGCGTACCTGTTGGCGCGCTATGATTTCAGGGGAAAATCTCTGCTGCGCGCACTTACCGGCATCGCTTTCGTATTACCAACACTGGTGGTTGCCGCGGCATTCAACGCCTTGCTGGGGCCGCGTGGATGGGTAAATGTCGGATTAATGGAGCTATTTGACCTGTCACAGCCTCCAATTCAGTTTATTAATACGTTTAGTGCGATTCTAATCGCTCATGTTTTCTACAATACTACGATCGTTTTGAGGATGGTGGGTGATTATTGGTCGCACATCGATCCTCGCATGGGTCAGGCAGCTCAAGTGCTGGGCGCCAACCGGCTGCAAACGCTGCTGCGGGTGATATTGCCTCTGTTAATGCCAGTAATAATCACGGCAGCGTTATTGGTGTTTATTTTCAATTTCACGTCCTTTGGGGTAATCCTGGTGCTCGGAGGACCCAGATTTGCAACATTAGAAGTAGAAATCTATTACCAGACCGTCAGTCTATTTAATTTGCCACTTGCCGCAACCCTATCCATCTTACAACTAGCCTGCACCCTGATCCTGATGATCATTTACACACGACTATCAGCCAAATTAACCCGCCCGCTGTCGCTGCGACCGCGTAAGTACACGCAACGTAAGCTAACAAGCTGGCGAAGCAAGTTACTGGCAGCACTTCTGGTGATCATGCTGCTTGGTATGTTAACCGTGCCTTTGATCGCCCTAGCTGCGCGCTCTTTCACTCGCCTCGATGCAGAACCAGGACAGGATGCTTTTTTTGCCTCTGGTCTGACACTTGATTTCTATAAAGAACTCACAATTAACCGCCGTGGATCGCTATTTTATGTCTCCCCACTAACGGCAATCGCAGTCTCGACTGGTTATGCCGCAACGACTGTTTTCCTGGCTCTTGCGCTTGGATTGCCCGCCGCCTGGGCATTAGCGCGCAACTCGGATTCGAGATTCAATCGATTCATCGACCCGATCATTATGCTGCCGCTGGGTACCTCAGCAGTCACTTTAGGACTGGGGTTCATCGTAGCATTTAACCGCCCACCATTCGACCTGCGTGCGTCGATCCTGCTGATACCATTGGCGCACACACTGGTGGCGTTACCTTTCGTCGTCCGAAGCCTGACGCCTTCACTGCGCAGTATCCGCCCCCGCTTACGACAGGCCGCTCAGGTGATGGGCGCCTCCCCGATGCAAGTCTTTCGCCATATTGATTTACCGATGGTCGGGCGGGCGTTGTTAGTTGCAGCTACGTTCGCTTTTACAATATCATTGGGAGAATTTGGAGCGACTGCTTTAATTGCACGACCTGAGTATCCCACAATTCCAATCATGATATATCGCTTTATCTCCCAACCAGGCGCGTTGAATTACGGGCAGGCTCTGGCATTAAGCACAATATTAATGGCAGCAACAGCAGCGGGAATGCTGGCTATCGAACGATTTCGCATCGCTGATGTGGGAGAATTTTAGAGCATCTAAGAAAATTACTACTTAGACAGATTACACTTGATGAATGGTCTCCAGATTGCAAACATCCACAAGTCGTTTGGCGAAATAAGCGCCCTCGCCGGAATTACTTTCGACGTTGTATTGGGTGAGATAGTGGCGGTTCTAGGTCCCAGCGGGTGTGGAAAGTCGACCCTGCTTGCGGTTATTGCTGGTCTTGAGCCCCCCGACCAAGGTGAAGTGCTTTGGGATGGGAAAATCCTCACAGAAGTTCCAACTCATCGACGCGGCTTTGGATTAATGTTCCAGGATTTTGCCCTCTTTCCACACAAGGACGTTTTCCAAAACGTCGCATTTGGCTTACAAATGGTTAAGATGACAGAACCAGAGATCAAAAAACGGGTCGAGGAAACACTTCAATTGGTAGGGCTGCCTGGTTTTGAGAAGCGGGATGTCAACACATTATCTGGTGGAGAAGGACAACGTGTGGCGCTGGCGCGTTCTATAGCCCCTTATCCCCGCTTGCTGATGCTCGATGAACCGCTCGGTTCCCTGGACCGCAATCTTCGAGAAAGGTTGGTGCTCGATCTAAAGTCGATCCTGCAAATGAGCGACCAGACTGCCCTATATGTAACCCACGATCAAGAGGAGGCTTTCGCAATTGCGGATCGTGTTGTTGTGATGAATGCGGGTCAAGTCGAACAATTTGACACTCCTGAGCAAATATACCGCCAACCGGCATCCATCTTTGTGGCTCGATTTCTTGGTCTGACAAACCTCATCCAAGGAAATGTACGCCAGCATGGGGATACACGCATAGTGGATACTGCGATCGGTGAATGGTCGTTTGATGGAGACTACACCGGCGAAGTGACTGTATTGATAAGACCCGATTCAGTCCATTTGAATGAAGATAGTAAATGCCAATTGTATGGGATTATGTCCGAATTATCTTTTCGCGGCGCTACCTGCCGGATAGTCATAAACGTGAACGGCATCCCCTTTACCTTCGAATTACCTTCCAACATGGACCTGCCACGGGAAGGAGAAAACATTCAATTGTGCTTTGATCCTGAAGAAGCGATACAATTATTTCCAAAATCCAATTAAGAATCGCATGAAAATCAATACGGGTATTCCAACCAACTGTTCACTTAAATTTAAATTATCGACCATGTGTTCACCTGTGTAAAAAAAATGATGACAATCGAAAAAAATGCGGAAAACTTCGTCACGGTCAAAAAATTGGACCTCGAGAATAAGGAAACCTGGCGCTATAAAGGACGTGTTCTGGCTCGCGATGACGGAAGCATCACGCTGGAGGCGTTTTTCGACCGTGAAGATATACATTTTCACGGGATTTTTCTAGGCAAGGGTGACCGCTTTGTTGAAACTTATTACACAGATCGCTGGTACAACATCTTCGAGATACACGCCAGAGATAATGACCGGCTGCGGGGTTGGTACTGCAACATCAGCCTACCCGCTATTATCCACGAGGATGTTATTTCTTATATTGATCTGGCTCTCGATTTACTGGTGTTCCCGGACGGCCAACAGATAACACTGGACGAAGAAGAATTTCACAATTTAGACCTGACACCTGAGATGCGAGAAAGTGCCCTCTCA
>DAOVXM010000219.1 GCA_030636125.1 Chloroflexota bacterium
CGGGTGGGCGCGGATGATGAACAGGGTTTCTGGATGCAAGCGAATCAAATCCAGCACCAGGTCAAGCCAAACAAACATGTGAGGGAACATTTGATTGGCATGCACCTGGCTGGTGTCATAAACAACGTTGGTGAACACCGGCACAATCTGTTGGAACTGGGCAGCTTTATGTTGGAAATCCTCATCCAAGCCGCGCATCTCAGGCCAAAAGCGGATGCCAGCCATCGTGAACTTGCCCTGGAAGCGCTGTTCTAAATAGACGTCCAGACGTTCTTTTTGTTCGGGACTGAGCTCGAATTTATCAGGGATGTGTATCGGATATGCAGTGGCATCGCCATCGGTGAAGAATCCAGAATTAGGTTGAAAGCCCACTTCGTGTGTAATCACTCTGATACCGTGATTTTGAGCAACCCAACGGGCTGTCGCTTCCGGGTACATAATGCCGTTGAAGATAAGAACCGCGAATGGCTGCTGGTCATCAATAAACGCAGCAAATTCTCTTGCAATGTTATGAGCCGAAAGGATGTATTCGCGCACTAAATAGCGGGTTTTGTCGTCGTCAGGCAGGTTGTGGCGCCGTAAAGCCCAGCGAACTGAAGGTAGAACCAGACGACCAAGGGGGAGTGATGAGTTTGAAGATTTGGATTGTGAATCTCGAGTTGTGGGTGAAGGTGTTGCCAGGTATTCAAAATCACTTAACTCATTGATACTCAAGGTACGTAACTTTTTTATAAGGGTGTCATCCTGTTTGTATTCGAACCACTGGGCATTGGAACCGGCGTAAAGACGACGTGATTGTGCTATGCATGCTTTGCAGGGAGGAGGTGATTTGTAATCTGCGCGGTTGGTGCCCAATACGCAGTGGCTCATCCCTGAGCGGCATACATAGTGCACAACCGGAATCCCGGTCAAGTGTAGGCTCCAACTGGTTAGAAGCGAAAATGCCGCGTTAAGGCTAAGCCCTTGCAGGCGAGTGGATGCGTTAAAGAACACTATCGGTTTGGAGCTTGCTTCCCGACTTTTTTGAACAGCGATTTGGCGCGCCAGGTTGGAAATTCGGCGCCGGTTTAGCCATTCACCATATCTTGTGTTCAAGTAAGAATTCATCCTTTTTCAATTGAAGCGGGTTTAGCCAAAGCTTCGAAGTATGCATCAGAGAGTCGTCCTATCGCGATAATGAAACCTTCCCCTTGGCGTTGATGACCACGCCATATCTCGGGGATCATGGTTCCCCGGTAGTCGCCAAGCACTCTGAAGAAATGCACCCAATCAATCGTGCCTTCTCCAATTTGTAGACCCTCACCATCCAAACCAGCACCGTCTGATAGGTGCAGGTGCCTGATATAGGGGAGTAGAACCTTAAGCTGATCGTAAAAGTCGACTTTAGCCCAGTTGCAATACAGCTTGTGATGGGAAGTGTCGTAGCACATGTCGAGACCTAATGGGACTATAAAATCACGAATTTCATTTGCGTCCATGAAAGCGTTAGTCAGCCATTGTCCGCCGAAATACCAGGGATGTGGCGGCAGGTTTTCCAGGAGCAACTCCACCCCTTCAAAATCAAGCTCATCAACCGATCGGTGCAGGTTGTCATACAATGCCTCCCGGTCAGAAATGGGGTGGTCGAGGCTCATCGCCCCGGGATGGACAATCACCTTAGGGATACCGACGAAATGGAGGGCAATTTCACGGGTGAGGTCAATCGCTTTCTGTATTAATGCCAGCGATCCGAGTCGATGGCTCTCATCAAGCGAACACAGGTCTACCAAAGAGCGATCCCAGAATTCTGGCGCATGAACGACTAACTTTAA
Organism: Chloroflexota bacterium; assembly: GCA_030636125.1. Next base: position 1,812 of record DAOVXM010000219.1, read on the forward strand.
AGGATGTTCATCGCCCTCTGTGAAGTTTTCCCCCGGATAGGGTTCATCTAGATCCTGGTCGGTGAAGTGAAATTCCAACATATGGGGTTGATAGATTAACATATCCTGGAAATCGAGAAAACGAACCGTGAAGCCGTAATCCATAGGTAGCACATGCTCCAGGTCGAGAGCGATTTTAATCCCAAGGTCCCGGTCTAAGAACGGTTCTTCTTCTTCGATAACGCGATCGACTTTCCGTCCAATTAGCTCATGATATTTTTGGGGTGAAAGCCCTAAAGCAGGTCCTTTGACCGCGACCAACTCGGCTGTGATGGTTTCTCCGGGCTGAATGTTCCGTGTTGCCACAAGGCTTTTTGCCAGCACTTCCCGGTTGAGTATTTCGCCGCGCGAGATGAACTTTTCTTCACCGGTGCCTAATGCCTGGTCTACTTGTTGGATGTCGCGCACCATTTTTCCGAAGCCTTGTGGTTCCAGGCTGGCGGCGTGGTCGGGACCATCCATCGTACGGTCGAGGGTCAGATGCCGCTCTATAATGCTGGCGCCGAGTGCCGCGGCAACTGTGGACACAGCTATGCCGCGTTCGTGCCCCGAGTATCCAACCGGCACGTCGAAGCGGCGAAGTTGATCCATGAACCGCAGATTGATGTCTTCAAAAGCAGCCGGGTAGGTGCTGTTGCAGTGCAGCAGGGCAAATTCCGCACCGCGCTCTTTGAGAAAATCTACTGTGAACTCAACCTCTTCCATGCGTGACATGCCTGTGGAGAGGATGAGTGGTTTTTTCTTTTGAATCAGGTGGTCAAGGAGCGGTATGTTTGTCAGATCAGCAGATGCGACTTTGTAGGCAGGCACATTCAAGGTCTCGAGGAAATCAGCGCTTTCAGTGTCAAATGCAGAACACAAAAAGGTTATGTCTTTTTCACGGCAGTAATCAGCTATCTTATAAAAAGCTTCGTTGGGGAGTTCCACACGCTGCAAGATTGGTAGAAGATAGCGCAGGGTTTTCTCACCGGCGTTAGGGTTGCGCAAATATTTTTTGGCATAGAGTTTGTCAAGATTTCGCTTCTGGAATTTGACAGCATCCACCCCGGCGTCCACTGCAACATCTATCAATTGGAGTGCCAGTTCAAAAATCCCATTATGATTGACACCAATCTCGGCAATGATGTAGGTTGGGTGTTTGTCACCGATCAGGCGATCGCCGATTCTTATCTCGGGCATGAAATACCTCCGTAGTAAACGTAAGGAGTGGTGTGGGTGCGGATGAAATTGATATTTATTGGTTAATTACAGATGAAATCCAAGATCAGCGAACGTTATTTCCCCGCTTTCGAGCAGACGTTCAGCGCGCCGCCAATCATCGGGGGAATCAATGTCGATCCACTCACTTGGGTCGATGATCAAGGGCAATATACGGTCACCAGTCATGGAATATTTACCTGTGATAGTATCCGCCCAGGTTGCATCGACGTAGCCAGTTTGCCAATAGACATCGGGTAGGGACTGACGGGGCATATTGTATGGTTCTGGAAAATCTATCTCCGTAAAAGGTTGCATCAAGCCATCTTCGTTGATGCGCCACATTTTGAATGGATTTTGGAAGGGGACGCACACAGTTCGAACAGCATCAGCATCCGGTTGCTCAATCAATCGATTGACAGCCTGGTCGATATGCCAGACCCGCCGGAAGGGTGAGGTGGGTCGTAGTTGAACGACGATCTCAGGTTGATAATTTTCGTGCTCAGCAAGCCAATCCAGAGCATGCTGAAAGACTGGCAGGTCCGGCGTATCGTCTTGAGAGAATTCATGAGGTCGAATAAAGGGAACCTGTGCGCCAAACTGCCTGGCAATCCCGGCAATTTCATCATCGTCTGTGGACACGATGACTCGTGTTACGGTTTCAGCTGCTAAACCAGCAGCAATGCTGTAAGCCATCAGAGGATGCCCTGCGAAGGGGCGGATATTCTTGCGCGGGATGCTCTTCGATCCACCACGGGCAGGAATGAGGGCTAAGACTTCAGTCTGGGCAGATTGATCTAAATTGTTCGCGGTTACCACGTAGTCCAGCCTCCATCCACAACCAAGTTTGCACCAGTCATGTATGAAGATGCATCTGAAACCAGGTAGAGCAATGCGCCGTTCAATTCGTCTTTGTTTGCCATGCGACCTAAAATGGTGCGCGTGGAATACACTTCTACAAAAGTCTCATCGTGATCGTTATACACACCACCTGGAGTGAGAGCATTGACACGTATGTTCTTGCCAGCGTAATATGCCGACAAATAGCGAGTCAGTCCCAAAATCCCGGCTTTAGTAACGGAGTAATAAGCCGGTTTGAATTGGCTGGGTTGGTCTGGACGACGGTAGATGCGCTGATCTGGGCCGTTCAATCCGTAAATCGAGGATATATTAACTATAACCCCACTCCCCTGGTCTAACATTGGGATAGAAGCTGCTTGGCAGCACAGAAAAGCACCTGTAAGATTTACCCTGAGAGCCGTGTTCCAGGCCTCCAGCGGGTAATTTTCAAACGCGGTTTGCAGTTCAGCATTGGGAGACCGCTCTGTGGTAGTAAATATATGTTCAGGGTCAAATTTAGGGTCGAGAGCTGCGCTGTTGATCAAGATATCCAGTCGACCGAAAGTATCTAAAGCTGCCTCGACCATTTTTTGAACGGATGTCAGGTCGCCGACATCGGTTTCCACAGCAAGGGCAGCGCTTCCGTGATTGATGAGCTCTTCACTCAGGTCTTGTGCAGAGCTTATGTTCAAATCGGCGATGACCACACTGGCGCCAGCCTCTGCTAAGGTGCGGCAGAATTCAGCGCCAAGCAAGCCAGCGCCGCCGGTAACAACAGCGACCTTAGCGGTTAAGTTGAATTTTTCCCAAATAAGGGGTTGTTTGGACGAGTTGGGCATCTAATAAATTTAAGTGGTGATACGTTTGATTGTTTATAGGTTTTTGGCTTCAGGTTGTTCTTCTACGTGAGCTTCGAAATCCTCGGTTTGTGATTTATGATTCTTCCCGTTGTTAGGCTGTCCATCCGGAATCAGGAAACCGCTCTCTTCCAGAAACTCGACGATTTTTCTTGCGTTTGTAAACGGATCGTTTTCAACCGTATCAAGCGTGATTTCGGGTTTAATGGGCGCTTCGTATGGAGCATCAACGCCTGTGAAACCGGTAATCTGACCTCTTCGTGCGCGAGCGTACAATCCTTTAACATCTCGCTGTTCACAGACCTCAATCGGAGTGTCAACGAACACTTCGATAAAATGATCTTCGCCGACCATTTTACGGGCTTCGTTGCGGGTGGCGCGGTAGGGGCTGATTGCAGCGCAAATCACGCTGCCACCCTGGTGAGCGATTTCACCGGCGACGAAGCCGATGCGCAAGATATTCGTATCGCGATCCTCAGGGGAGAAACCTAAGCCTTTGGATAGATGGGTTCTGACAACATCTCCGTCGAGGAGTGTGATCTGCCGGCCCCGTTCCAGTAGCAGCGAAGTGAGGACTTCAGCGGTAGTAGATTTACCAGACCCGCTTAAACCAGTAAACCAGATGCAAAAACCCTGCTGATACCGAGGTGGGTACATCTGCTTTAAAA
>DAOVXM010000060.1 GCA_030636125.1 Chloroflexota bacterium
CAGGCTAAAAAAACGAGGAATAAAATCAAAACTTTAAATAATTGCACCACTTCAACCAGCAAATCCTCTGACAGGTCACCTAGCAGAGCGCTGATAATTTGGAATAACAACGCCCCGGAGCTGAACATGACACCCATAACCCCGATGAATAGCACTAAATACAGGTAGACTCTGCGCACTAATGAACGGCGAGCATGGTCACCTGCCTCTCCCTCAGCAGTGGCTTCCTTCATCACCGGGCGCCAGGTAAATACCCATAGCGGGATTCCAACTGCCAGAGTTGACAAAGCGGCCGCCAGGTTATCACGCATTGCATCGCCCCAAATCGCACTTTCACTCAAAGTTATGTCAATGATATAGGCCAACAGCAACTGCAGCCCGATAAACATCGCCCCCAGGCCAAAAAACGCCAGGGTATAGTAATACAAACGCCGCAGGCCTGCCCGGCGCACAGATTCTTCATCCGGTTGTTTTCCCTGACCTGGCGCGCCTTCCATCTCAGATCGAAGCAACCGGCCGTAATACGCCCATACTACGCCAAAGGTGATGGCCACAGATAATGGCGTGCTAATTTCCCCCAGGAAGGATTCAACAGACATTGGCTCTCCCAATACAAAACGCAACAGGATATATCCTACGATGCCCATTGAAACCAATACACTGCCCACACTGATAAAAGTCAAGCCGTAGAGCACTACGAGCCGCAACAAAGAGCGCCTCTCTGCCTCTTCTATAAGCGAACGCTGTAACTGGCTCCAGGTAAATATCCACAGCGGCGTACCTACCAACAATAACGCCAAGCCATTGGCAAGTAAAACGAATTGCCCCATGCCGACCGCTCCCCACAGGCCTAGGATATATTGAAGCACTTGCTGGGCTCCAAAGACCACCATCGCCAGCCCATAAAGCATCACCAAATATCGAAACAGGCGGCGAACTTCGGAGAAAGGGTCTCCCTGAGGCACTGCTTTCCAATCAGCTCTCAGCACAAAGTAAAAATAGGCTGCGATCACACCATTTAATAAAATGGCGATTAGATTATCGCTTAAGGTCTGACTGCCACCGAGCAAGGCTCCGTTGGGATTCTCACCAAAAGCCGATAACAAAGTACGGCTGACCAGAGCCAGGGTGTTCTGCACAATGGGGATAAGAGCAGTTAACAAGACCCCATATAAGAATATAGCCCGTAAACGGGAAGAACGTTCTACTGGATCTTTGAGCGCACTGCGCTGAGCAAGCCACCAATGCAGGATGAATACCGGTACACCTATCAGGATAAAAGATAAAGCCTCAGCCAGACGGCTGGCGCTATCCCCGATTTCTCCACCTGCAAAGATGGACCGCGTTAGTCCGATTGTCCCCCACAACACGGTTATCAAGCTGACATAAGCTACAGCATAGATATATAAACGGCGAACGGCTTGCATGTTAACTTCCTTTGGCAAGATCTACAGACAAATCCCACGTAATTCATGCGGATTCAATTATTTCACCTAAAAACAAGAACATCCAGGAACAACCAGACCGTCGTTTACTATCAAGGGGGTGATCGCATGGGCACATCCTCCCCAGTGGCATACCAATCCCATCCCCAATAAGGATAGGGTAAATTAGCAATTTTCCAATTTCCACTTTCATCTTTCACAAATAAGGCACTGGTTGATTCCCGGGAAGTGTTTCCAAAAGGACCGCTACTACCTCGGATCACTACAACAGATACAATCACATCATCCCCACTCTGCTTGATTTCTCCAATTTGCATTGCCGTATGCGATGGATTTAACTGCTGGGTTAAGAAGGCTTGCCGGAAATGATCAAAGTCGGGTTTCCGATCCGCGTCCTGCAAATACCCATAGGCGCGCTGGTAATCTTCCTCCTCCAAGGCTAAAACATAATTGCGCAGAACCCCTTGAGGTACATCTTCGAGGCCGTAATCCTGTGTATCCCCACGAATAAAAAACAACCCCACTGCCAAAACAACCAGCACCCCAATCGCGATTAGGATAACCAGCAGAAAGCGGTCTTGTGTCACTAGATCTCCACAGGGAGGGTTAAGCTTGGCGCGATGCTTTTTAGGTAACTTGCCAATTCCAAGCTACGGTTTGCGTTTTGCCTGTGTGCCTGGGCGTGATAGGATGACCAGGAATGGTCCTAGCAAGGGTAATAGAACAATTACCAAACCCCAGCTAATATATTCGGAAAGAGAAAGATCACGCTGGCGCAGATAGAACGCGGCTAACAAAGCCATGCTCAATATGCACAGGGCAAGAAGCGTCCGCATCGCGTCGGGGGTGAGAAACATATCATCTAGATTGTATAGTATTTATGAACAGAACGCAAGCCGTTAAAACAAGTGTAGCCCAGCAGGGTGTCTGCCGGGCCACAACTCAACAATTAAAAGCTACAACCAGCCGCGCAATTCCATCGCTCGCACGACACAATCTATTGCTACCATATAAGCAGCTTCGCGCATGTACACTCCCTCACTCTCCGTCAGCTCCACAACATTGTTGAAGGCCTGAGTGATTTTCGTGTCCAGCCGCTCAAGGACTTCATCGCGCGTCCAGTAATAGTTCATATCGTTCTGAACACCCTCAAAGTAAGAGACTGTAACACCACCCGCGTTGCACAGGAAATCAGGGATAACAAACACGTTGTTGCGCTTAAAAACCTCATCCGCCTCAGGAGTTGTAGGTCCATTTGCCCCTTCTGCCACCAGGCGCACACGATCACTAATACGGTTGACACTTTGGGCATTGATCTGACCCTCCAACGCTCCGGGGATCAGCACATCGGCATCCTTAGCGATCCACGCATCACCATCCTCAATGACATAACCAACCCCACGGGCTTTATCTTTATCTATCGTACCGTAGATATCCGTGATGGATTGTAAGAATCGCGGGTCGACACCATCCGCGTGACTGACGGTATAGGCGATGTGGTCATCACGGTCCCAATAGGAAACACATACTACTTTCCCCCCCAGGAATTCCGTGAAACCGATGGCTGCGTATTGAGATACATTACCAAAGCCCTGTATGGCTGCAACCGATTTAGTCGGATCGATCTTGAGGTGCTTCATAGCCTCTCGCACAGTATAAATCACACCAAAACCAGTTGCCTCCGTGCGCCCGAGGGAACCTCCTCCCCCAACCGGTTTACCCGTAATCACACCGGGAGTAAATTTCCCCACCAGCTTGGAATACTCATCCATCATCCAACCCATCATTTGTGGGTTGGTTCCCACATCGGGGGCAGGAACGTCTTGCCGGGGACCAATATTACGCCACATCTGGTCAATCCATCCACGGCATAGTTTCTCCTTTTCTGGCATTGTTAAGGTAGCTGGGTCCACCGGAACGCCCCCTTTCCCACCGCCCAGTGGGATATCGGCCACCGCGGTCTTCCAGGTCATCCACATCGCCAGGGCACGTACGGTATCAAGGGTTTCTGAGGGATGGAAACGGATGCCGCCCTTGGCTGGGCCGCGGGCATCGTTATGCTGCACACGATAACCAGTGAACATCCGAATATTGCCGTCATCCATTCTTACAGGGATCATGAATTTGAACTCCCGATTGGGCCAGCGCAATATTTCAGCTACCTGCGGGTCCAAATTGAGCAAACCTGCTACATGGTCAAACTGGCTCTGGGCCATCTGGAAAGCATTAATGGTTTCTGTCATTTACTTTCTCCTATAGTTATGTGAGTGATTGTATAAAGCTTGATTTAGCAAATTAACGAACAGCTTAAGGAATGTCCGAAAAATATATCTACAGCAATAGTAGCAAATATAAACGGACACCACGGTATGGTGTCCGCTAAATAGGCTGCCTGAGCAACGGCTATTTGAAAAAAGAGGCTCATGCTTACATCCTCATACGCCTTTTTATAGGCATTTAAAAGTTAACAGATGTCACACAAACCGTCAAGTGATGAAGTTCATATTTCGCTATGTTACATGGATATAGGCATGTGATCTAGTACTTTGCGGCGGAAATCCTTGTGCAGTTGAATGTTAGTGCGCAAAGTACTTTAACAGTTGGGCGGGGTGATCCGCAAATGCCAGAGGACTTACGCCCAACTATATTAGTGCGGCGCGGCGAAAGTGACTCGATAGTTTTGACAAATTAAGAGCCACTTTCCTTCAAATCATTCAACTGCCGCTCCAGTTCAACTTGTACCACCTGCGGATTAGCCTGTCCCTTAGCCACCCGCATAACCTGACCGAATAGCCAGCGAGCGATGGTTTCCTTCCCATCCAGGTAATTGGCTACTGGTTCAGGATTTTCGCCCAGCACACCCCTGACCAGGTCTGAGATGAAATCCTCATCCGAAATCTGGCGTAAGCCTCGCTCTGACACGATCTCTTCTGGAGATGTTCCCCTCCGGAACATCTCGTTTAAGACAGTTTTTCCGGTATTTTGGTTAATCTCCCCTTGCACAACCATCCAGATCAACCTGGCCAGATCTTGCGGCGTTATCTTTTCTGATTCAATGCTCTCGCCAGCCTGGTTGAGCAACCCAAATAAATCTCCGGTTATCCAGTTAGCAACTGCTTTGGAAGGCAGCTCGGGACACGCGGCGAGCACTCGCTCATAATAATCAGCCACGGGCCGTTCGGCGGTCAGCACACCAGCATCATAGACGCTAAGGCCATACTGCTCTTGGAAACGATTTGCCTTAGCAATGGGTAGCTCCGGCAATGCAGACCGCACTTGCTCTATCCATTCTGGCTCGATCTGCAAGGGCGGCAAATCTGGTTCTGGGAAATACCTGTAGTCGTGAGCCTCCTCCTTGCTGCGTTGGGAAACCGTCATTTCCCGGCTCTCATCCCAGCCCAAGGTCTCTTGAATGACCGGGAGCCCCTGGCGCAGTAATTCTCCCTGGCGCTGGATCTCATAAGCTACAGAACGCTCCAAAGCGCGAAAACTGTTCAGGTTCTTGACCTCCGTGCGCGTGTGTAATTCCTGGCTGCCAACCGGACGCACAGAAACGTTCGGTTCGATACGCATCACGCCTTTCTGCATGTCACCGGAACTTACTTCCAAGTAGCGCAAAATACTATGCAAGGCAGTGGCAAATACCCGTACTTCCTCCGCAGAGCGCAAATCTGGCTCTGAGACAATCTCCAATAAGGGGATTCCTGCCCGGTTAAGGTCTACCAACGAGTATGATTGTCCATTTTTCCCGACATGGGTAAGCTTGCCGGTATCTTCCTCCAAGTGTACTCGGCGAATGCGGATCACACATTCGCCCTGTGAAGTCAGGATTGCCAGACGTCCATGGCGCGCTAAGGGTTGCTCGTATTGTGAAATTTGATAGCCTTTGGGCAGATCGGGGTAGAAATAATTCTTACGGGCGAATATGCTGGTTAGAGGGATATCGCACTCTAGTGCCAGTGCTACACGCAGTGCATACTCCACAGCACGCTGATTAACTACCGGCAACACACCCGGCATTCCAGAACACACTGGGCAGACAGCCGCGTTAGCTTCCGCCAGGGTCGTATCGACCACTGGACAGGCACAAAACATTTTCGATTTTGTCTCAAGTTCGGCGTGAATCTCTAAACCGATAACGGGTTCAAATTCTTGGGCCATACCAGCGATTATTATTCACTACACTAACCATACCGTCTCATAAATTTTTCCATGCGCCTGAGCGCCTCTTCGATCTTTTCGTAAGCCGTAGCATAGGAGCAGCGCACAAACTCCTCGCCACCTGGACCGAAGGCTGAGCCTGGCACAACTGCTACGCGCTCCTCCTCAAGGATCTTCTGAGCGAATGTTTCATCGTCCATGCCGGTAGCAGCAATATTGGGAAAGGCATAGAAAGCGCCATGCGGCTCAAAGGTATACAAGCCTAATTGGTTCAAGCCGCCCACTATCAGCTCCCGCCGACGGTTGTATTCGGTGCGCATCTCTTCTACAGAGGGACCCCCGCTTTGAATAGCCTCCAAGGCAGCATCCTGGGCAATTGTGGGAGCGGACATAATCGTATATTGGTGAATCCTAAGTAAACCCGTGAGAATGTCGGCCGGTGCCGCGGCAAAGCCGATCCGCCATCCAGTCATAGCGTAATTCTTCGAGAACCCCCCCAATAGGATGGTGCGCTCCCACATACCTGGCAAGGAGGGGAAACATACATGATCGACGCCGTATACTAACTGGTCGTACAACTCATCCGAAATCACTACCAGATCATGCTTCTCAGCGATATGAGCGATCTCGAGCATTATCTCACGAGTGGCCACCGCACCGGTTGGGTTGTTCGGATAACCAATCAATATGGCTTTTGTGCGCGGTGTAATCGCTGCCTCAAGTGCATCAGGGCGCAATTGGAATTTATCTTCAACATAGGTAGGCACCTCCACCGGCACCCCTCCCGCCAGGATCACTTCCGCCTGGTAGGATACAAAACATGGAGTAGGTATGATCACTTCCTCCCCGTGATTCAATAATGCGTTCATCGCCAGATATAGCGCCTCGGATACGCCCACGGTTATGACAAACTCATTCACCGGGTCATATGTTACGCCGTAGGAGCGATTGATATGCTCTGCCAAGGCTTGTCGTAAAGCCAGACGCCCTGAATTCGAAGTGTAGTGCGTCTCCCCTTTTTGCAATGAGCGGATGCCAGCCTGCACGATAGGATCAGGGGTTGTGAAATCTGGCTCACCAATACCAAGCGAGATTACATCGTGCATCGTGGCTACAATATCAAAAAACTTGCGGATGCCCGATGGTTTCAAGCTGTCTACATGTTGTGCGATATACTTGTTGCCCACATTGACTCCTTTCAATGACTCGTAGTTCCTGTTGGCCTGGGATAGAAAGAGCCAAGTTCAGACTGGCTCGATATACCAAACATCGTCATGCTCATCATAACTCAAATCAAAACTTTTCTCATCAGTGGTGATAACTCGGAAGCATATATTCCCAGGAGTGCGCCATCGTTGTAAAACTTCAGCAACTTCCAGGCGCTGGCTCTCCCAAAACAAAGCGATTGGGCGTTCGGCGTATTCATATCCCGAATGGCACTCGACCAGATCAGGCACACCAATATCCTTAATACGCATGGGTGGCAGAGAAGACCATTCTAAATGGATAATCTCACGGCTCATCTCTGCTCACCAGGTGTTTAGAGTATCACAACCGTCTCGTCTCCAGCATTTACGACTCCTGCTCGTCGTTGAATCTGGGCACAACGTCCCACCAGCGAGCCTTCCAGGATAACATCGGTCACCATAGCCTCATCTTCCAGGATGGAATCCCGCAAAATGCTGCTATCGACTTGACAACCCGCTCCTAAAGAAACATGCGGTCCTATGACTGAGTTCACTACATCAGCGGTCGGATGGATAAAGACAGGAGGCACCACAACGACTCCCTCCCGGGTCATCGCTTCAGCGTTATTACTGCGCCCATTATCCAGTAAGTAACGATTTGTTTCCAACAAAGCTTGTGAAGTCCCGGCGTCCATCCACACATCCACTTTCTGGGTTCTTAGTCTGAGTCCGTTTTCCAGCATGATATTGATCGCATCTGCTAAGTAGTACTCCCCTTTGAGAGCGATATCACGCTCCATCTGCGCCTCGATGGCAGAGAGCAGATCTTCGGCGCGTTCAATATAGTAAAAACCAACTACTGCCAGGTTGTTCTCCATACTTTGCGGTTTTTCAATCAGTTGAGTGACCCAACCGTCCTGACTGACTTTCGCAACACCGAAGCGCCGTGGGTCAGGCACAGGCTTTACCCAAACCACTGCCTCAGCACTCTCTTTTGATAGAAACGACAGGTCAGCCTCTATCAGCGTGTCCGCAAAGACGATCATCATCGGGCCGCTCAAGTATTCGCGCGCCAGGTAAATCGCATGGGATTGTCCGCGCGGGTCATCCTGGATCACAAAATGGGACTTAAGATGCGGGTAGCGCTCTCGAATATGAGCTTCAATTTGATCTCCAAGATAGCCTACGATATTGACCAGTTCAATATCTTGGTGATCATGCAGCGTAGACAACGTATCCAATACATGATCAAGCACGGCCTTACCCGCCACACTGATCAATTGTTTGGGTTTGCTCCAGGTATGCGGGCGCAACCGGGTGCCCAAGCCTGCCATAGGTATAACGACTTTAATTGTATTTTCCATAATAAATTTTTAACCCCTTACAAAACGGTTTTTAACTACTCAGGCTACGGTCAAAAGTCTCGGTCAAATGGTTTATACACAATCCAACTACATTTCACACAACGAAGAAGGACAAAGCCAAGTAAAAGCCCCAACAAAATTGACGCCCTCACAATCATGAACTCTTTAACCAATTATACCCTCTCTGGCGTCAACCGCCTCAAAACAAGAAAAGGTTCTATAGGATTTACCCCGGTAAAGTATTAGATGTGGTGGCTCAAAGATCAAGAGTGCCCCAGGACTGGATGGGGTTGGTAAGGCTCCTCTAAATAATCCACATCTTTCTCTGAGAGCTCGATATCAAGGACCGCGATGGCATCTTCAAGGTGAAACATCTTGCTTGCCCCAATAATCGGCGCCGTGACACCTTCCTGGTGAAGGAGCCAGGCCAGCGCAATTTGGGCCGGTTTCACATCGCGGCGTTCGGCCAAGTCAACTACGCGAGCAACAACATCGAAGTCTGTATCGCGATAATACAATTGTTGGGCATAGTCGTCGGTTTTTGCCCGCTTGGATTCAATGTAATCTTGGGAGCTCCGGTTGCCGGTTAAGAAGCCCCGCGCCAGAGGGCTCCAGGGGATCACACCAATACCTTCAGCACGGCACAGAGGAAGCATCTCGCGCTCGTCTTCGCGGTATACCAAATTATAGTGGTTCTGCATGGAAACAAAGCGTGTCCAGCCCTGTAAGTCAGCCAGGTACAGTGATTTAGCAAACTGCCAGGCATACATACTGGACGCGCCAATATAACGCACTTTCCCCGATCTCACCAGGTCGTGCAACGCCTGCAAAGTCTCCTCAATCGGCGTTTCATAATCCCAGCGGTGAATTTGGTAGAGATCAATATAGTCTGTTCCCAAGCGACGAAGTGAATCTTCCACAGCGCGCATGATGTGGAGGCGCGAGAGTCCACCCTGGTTTGGACCGTCCCCCATAGGGAAATACACCTTTGAGGCAATGATCAGCTCTTCGCGACGGCTAAAATCGCGCAGTGCCCGTCCGGTCACCTCCTCACTAACCCCTAAAGAGTACATATCAGCCGTGTCAAAGAAGTTAACCCCCAATTCCAGAGCTCGACGGAAAAACGGCCGGCTCTCCTCTTCGTCCAGCACCCAGGGGCGCCAATTAGGTGTTCCATAAGTCATTGTGCCCAGGCAAATCCGGGATACTTTCAGGCCGGTTCGACCTAAGTTCACATACTCCATGCTCTTTAACCTCCTGTGTTTATGCCCTTGTCATAACCCCTGGACTGACTCTAACTCTGTTATGGTCTCTTCCATCAACTCAACCGCCTGGCTCAGCGTTCCAGAATCGAAAGCGAAATCGGCTCCTGCGGCGGCAAACAACTGCGGGAGAGGCACGGTTCCACCGAGAGATAATGCTTTCCGGTATGCAGCTACAGCCGCGCTTTGATCCGAGAGAGCATTGCGCCAGACTTGCACTGCGCCCAATAGAGCCAGCCCATACTCCACATAATAAAATGGATCTTGGTGAATGTGCCCTTTGCGCTGCCAACCGGTCTTCATTTCCTGCTCCAGGCCACTCCAATCCTCACCGGCCATAAAACATTCCCAAAGTTCCGCCCATTTCGCGTCGCA
>DAOVXM010000263.1 GCA_030636125.1 Chloroflexota bacterium
CCCGGTCCGCCGCCAGAACTCCATCTGCCAGAAGCGGTCCTGGGCGTGGACGTACCCCTGGGCGAAGAACAGGTCGTGGGAGGTGCTGGCGTAGATATGGGGTATGCCATAGTCGTCCCGGAAAATGTCAACTGGCCCATCCAAACCGTCCAGTTGGATTTCCCCACTTATCTTTGGAAAGGAACGTCGCATAGTGAAAAAACCGAACAAAGCAAAAAGTACTAGAATTACAACAAAAATCCCCACCAAACCCAATAGAATCCGGCCAATAGTGCCTGACACAGCGAACCTCCTTCGAATTGTATTTAAGGGTGCTCGATTTCAGAGATTTTTCAACCTGAAGTCAAACACGAATGCCAACTCCCTTTTCTCTCTTCTTCAATCCCCAACTGCCACAACCATAGCAATCGCTTGCAGTTGAGTATGGCTCTGGCTGAGAGACCAGGTATTCAAACCAAGCTGCTGAGCCAGTTGAGCGGCTGTGCCATGCAGGTGAAGGACTGGTTCACGCTCAGGTCCGCGTAAAACCTCGATCTCATGCCAGGTCACCACTCCGATACCAGTCCCGAGAGCCTTAGAGACTGCTTCTTTGGCCGCAAAGCGCGCCGCTAGTGAAGCCGGGTTGCGTCCTACCTCCACCAGTTCTCGTGGAGTATAGACACGATTTAGAAAGCGCTCCCCATATCGCTGAATTACACTCTGCAGGCGTTCAACTTCGACCAGGTCAATTCCAGTGCGTAACATATGCTTACCTCCGCATATTCCTCCAGATCAATGTGCCATCCTTAAACCTACCAAATTAGGTCTCATTGTGGTCCAGCGACAACAATACCTAATCGATCCGGGTGCAAGTAACGTTGGGCAGTTTCCAGCACATCTTCAACAGTGATCTCCTGGAGCAGGTCTTGATAATTGCGGTAATAATCAAGCCCCAAATTAAATCGTTCCAAGTTGAGCAATGCTCCAGCGACACCCCCATTTGATTCCAATGATAGAGGCAGGCGACCAATGAAGTTCGCCTGACTATCCGCTAATTCTTCAGCCGCAACTGGTTCATTTACAAATCGGACAATTTCCTGGGAGATCAACTCAATCACCTTCTCGACATTGGACGGTGCAACTCCAGCTGCCACCCTCCACGGTCCAGGGCCTATGCCCCCCTGCAGGCTGCTGGAGGCATAATACGCTAGACCAGCTTGCTCACGTACTACGTCCCCGATGCGGCCCATCATGCCAAACTGGCCAAGAACACTATTGCCTAAGGCAGCTGCCAGGTAATCAGGCGAGCAGCGCGATGGACCTGCTACTCCAAGCATTACATCGGATTGCGACTTTCCAGCAAGTTCGACCTTTTGGATAACCATTTCATCTAACGGCTCTAGACCGGGCAACTCCGGCATCAGCGGTTGCTGAATATTCTCCCAATCTCCAAGATAATCAGTTACTTTTGCAACTACTTCCTGCGGCTCAACCGCTCCTACAACAGCGATGACCATCCCTCGCGGACCATAATTCGTCCGATGAAACTCAAACAGATCATCCCTACTGATCGCCATGATTGTTTCAGGGTAGCCATCCTCTGGACGGCTGTACGGGTGGTTGTTATAAACCACTTGGTCGAACGTCAGTGCAGCCATCTGATGGGTATCCTGGGCGCGGATAGCCAAACTAGTAAGAAATTGTGAGCGCAGTTTTTCCACTTGATCATCTGGAAAGACTGGATACCGCAGAGCGTCGGCCAACGATTCAAGAAGTAAATCAAGGTCTTCAGCTAAGGCTTTACCCCCAAAGCCAGTAGTATGCGTACCTCCTGTAAATCCCAAGCTTGCTCCGGCGGATTCGAGTACATCGAAGATCTCTTGGAAATTGCGCCGATTTGTTCCACGCATCAAAGCCACAGCAGTAAAATCTGCCAGACCCAGCTTATCTTCAGGATCAATTAGTCCACCTACGTGGAAATAACCACTAATTGTAACTGAATGGCTATTAAAGTTGGGGCGCGACAGAATGATGATCCCATTAGGAAGCTGGATACGAGTGATATCGTCTTGACCCGGGTAAGAATTTGTGTTTGACGGTGGAATATTTTGACCAGATGATGAATGATTCCGTTGGAAGTGCAAGGACTTATAAGTCATATTTTTACCTCCAATCATTAATTTTCAACCTTCCAATCCATCGGGGATATAAACACCCACAGTACGGTTTTGTGGGAGGAAGTAAGTTTGAGCCACTCGCTGGACATCATCAGGGGTGACCGCAGCCAGATTGTTTAGATAACTAGTAAACCAATCGTAAGTAGCAAACATCTCGGAATATCCCAGCCAGAATGCCTGGTTAGTGATACTCTCACTACCATAAGCGAAAAGAGCACGAGCTTGCTTAACCGCGCGAGACAATTCGCCAGCCAGGGGTGGGCTATCCTGTAAGCGCTTCAGCTCACCGTTGAGTGCCTGGATTACTTCCTCAACTTCATGCTCGGGATGAACGATTGTTGTAATTATGTGTAAAAAGGGATCTACGGTGGCATGCAAACCACCTTGAACCCCGATGGCTAGCTCGGTTTCAACCATAACACGGTAGAGACGAGAGGTTTTATTTGAGATACCGCCCCCAAACATATTAAGATTACTTGGACCTGTAAGTAAACTATCCAGCACCATGAGAGGGAAGAAATCTGGATGTGAAGCGGCAGGAGCGCGGTGGGCAACCTGTATGTACGTAGTCTCACCTGGTCCATCTACAGAGACACGCCGCTCGCCTGACTGCGGTGGTTCAGTGCTTATGCGTTGCTCATGCTCCGGGCCAGCAGATATCGGCTCAAATAGCTCACGAATTCTATCAAGCATGGATTGAGTTTCAAAATCACCAGCAATTGCCAATACAGCGTTATTTGGCACATAGTAAGTGCGGTAATGCCGGTAAAGATCGTCACGCTGCATTGATTGCAGGTCTGCCATGTCACCGATCACCTCATGATGGTAAGGATGAACCTGAAAAGCCTCGGCATGAAGGGCCCCGCTTAACTTGAACAACGGCTCGTTCTCATTGCCCTGGCGCTCAGAAATGATGACAGTGCGCTCAGAATCCACTTCCCCAGGGTCATACTGACTATTGACTAATCGGTCAGACTCAAGACGCATGGCCAGGTCTATTCTGTCAGCCGGCATAGTCTCAAAATATGTCGTCCAATCTATATAGGTAAAAGCATTCCAGACGCCCCCCTCACGAGCGATGGCCTTATCGAGTACATTGGCAGGGAACAAAGATGTTCCTTTAAATTGCATGTGTTCCACCCAATGAGAAATGCCAGTTATACCTGGGATTTCATTACGAGAACCAACGCGATACCATAACCAGTGGCTAATGATTGGAGATGTATGTATTTCTTTCAATAAAACAAGTAGGCCATTATTTAAATAGGTTTTTGTAATAGAATTTGGCATAGACTCTCCAGAGCGCATCATCACTGGCAGTAGACTGATGATTTACCCAGTAGCGGTTATACCCGCAGAAATATATAAGCTTGCTTGGGATTGAATTCAGGAAGAACGCTTAGAATATAGCACAGAGATGCGAATTTGTGTAAACAAAATAGGAAATTCATCCCCTTTGCATTATGTATATCTGTACTTGTGAAAATTTTCTCATTCTAATATAATCAAAAACGTAACTCCTCAACCTAGTGCAGGAAGAGCCAAACAATGGTACCTGTTCCACCTTGAGGGCGAATCATATTACACAAATGATTGGCAGCGTTGTGCCAGTTTTATGTTATGCTTTAAAACGCCAATCAGATATCTTCTAAGCAATTGGAGAAAAGGAGGTTGCAGTTGAGCACCGAACATCAAAACAATTATATAGCTGCAGTTATTGGAGCTGGACCGGCTGGTTTATATGGAGCAAGACAATTAGCCAAAGATGGCGTGCGTGTTGTCTTGTTCAATCGTGACATCAAGCCTGGCGGATTAGCTGAATACGGGATTTATCCTACCAAGTATAAAATGAAGGTGGGCTTACGTCGCCAGTTCCGACAAGTATTGCAGAATCCTGAGGTAGATTATTACGGAAATATCTCCATTGGAGAACAGGGAGATCTAACCATCTCCGATTTGCAATCACTGGGATTCCAGGCACTGCTTGTCACTGTCGGAGCACAAGGGACGAAGTGGCTAGGCCTGCCTGGCGAAGAATTGCCCAAAGGGGTCTATCACGCAAAAGATCTGGTATACCACTACAATAAACTGCCGCCCTTCAGCCAAGCAGAGTTTCACATTGGACGTCGAGTAGCCCTTATAGGTATTGGCAATGTGAGTCTGGATATTGCGCGTTGGTTGATACGCGAGCTAAAAGTTGATCAGGTGATTGCAGTTGCACGTCGTGGTCCAGCAGAGGTCAAGTTTGACAGGAAGGAAATGGAGTCTGTTATTGCCAATCTGGACCTGGAAGCCCTAGATACCGAATTTGCTAATGTAACTACTGCTATGGAAGCTGTCGGCCAAGACCCAGAAGCAGCTAAAACCTTCATTTTATCGGCTCAAGCCAAGGCTTACGAAGCAGTATCCGATACCCGATTCCAATTTGATTTCTTGGCCTCGCCCTCGCGCATCCTTGGCGATGACACAGGGCAAGTGTGTGGATTAGAAATCGAAGAAACGATACTGATTCCTCGCAATGGTGATACCAAAGCCAAGGGAACTGACGTGAAGCGTGTTCTGGATGTGGACACTGTCATCTTCTGCATTGGAGACACGGTAGATGGGACATTTGGTTTGCCTGTACAGTGGAATGAATATATTAAAAGCACCTCCCCGAAATTCCCGCTAGAAGAAACTTCTTACGAGGTTTATGACCCAGAAACTCAAA
>DAOVXM010000323.1 GCA_030636125.1 Chloroflexota bacterium
TCTAAACCGACTTTTTGAACAAAGGAGGATTCCAAGTGAAAAAAGTCACCTTGCTCATTATAGCTGTCATGTTGGTATCGGCTCTGTTGATGGCTTCCGCACCGCTGGACAGCAATTGGAGCTATTGGGATACCAATAAGGAACCAAAACCCGATTGGATCTATACCCGGGAGGTCAATAACGGCGAACCTGGAATGGAAAAGATCGTTTTTTTCAACCAGGTTAACCTGGTTTATGGAAATCCAGTTTTGGTGGAAGAGGAAGAGAGCCCCCCGATCCATCCGAAAGAATATGTCTACTACAAGAGTTCCGGCACGTTGTACTACTGGTATATAAAACAAACTGTAAGGGTGCCCGAACGCGGCTTATGCCAATGGCGCTACACCTACGATTAAGGACATAAGTGGCATGTTGGGAGTCTCAAGCTCCTGTAATACAATTGCATAATAAGCTTCGAGGCTTTGTCACCTGGACAAAGCCTTGTTGATTCTTATTGATCTGAGAAATTCAGCATAGGTAATTATGACCGGATTAAGAGTAACTATCCAGGGAAGCGAATTTGAATTTGTAGATAAAAATAGTTCTGAAGTAAAATGCGCTTGCGTAGAAATAATGCCTGAGAAATAAATTTCTAATCAGGAAGAATCTATAACGGAGACGACAAGAATAAAAATGAGCGAAGATAGAAATCTATTGTCTACCCCAGACGGGAACAGATAATGGTTGGCTTCTTGTCGGGGACAGCGTAGCAGGGGCGTTCCTGCTGCTGATACGAAGGGTTGAAGGATAGTATGGTAGGCCGTTTCAGCAGTCACCTGCTCTTAGTAGTTGAATCGAAGTCAGCAAAAATGGGAGTCACTATGACCGATCTTCATCCCCACTTGAATCGAGTTTTGATCAGCCAGGAAGAAATCCAAAAAAGAGTCAAAGAGTTGGCCGACCAGATTTCAAACGATTTCAAGGACGTTAAGCGTCTTTACATTATAGGAATCCTGAAGGGCGCTTTTATATTTCTGGCTGACCTCACCCGCCACATAAGCGTTCCCCATGTAGTCGATTTTATGGCATTGTCAAGTTATGGCAGAACCACCGAGTCGGGGGCGGTTAGGATCCTTATGGATTTGCGTGAACCAATTGAAGGTCAGCAAATCCTGATCGTTGAAGACATCGTAGATACCGGGCACACACTCGGTTATTTGCTCAGTATCTTGGAGGGGCGCAATCCAGCATCATTACATACCTGTGCGTTGGTTAAGAAGCAGCGCGACATCGAGTCAGCACCAGTTGACTACCTGGGGTTCGAAATTCCAGATGTGTGGGTGGTCGGTTACGGTTTGGATTATGCAGACCTTTACAGGACCCTGCCGTATGTAGCCGAATTGAAAAGCGAAGTTTATTCGGACTAATGGTTGCTTTTGTTTTTGAATGGACCCCGGTTTCTTCGGAGAAGTCAAATAATTTGTGCTAAAATAAGCCACCATGGATGCTTTTGAACCGAAGGAACTTCCCGAGCGCAACCCGGTAACGTACGAACGCCATCGCAAGGAAGTAATGTGGCAAATCCTGGTGCCTGTTTTAATCGGCGCGGTCATTATCTTAGCCCTCGCCATTTTGGCAGCTACTGGGACGGATGCTCAAGTGAGCAAGGGGGCTGATGTTTCTGTAATCTGGTTGATCACACCTTTGTTTATAGTTGCCCTGATTTTTCTGGTATTGCTGGGGGCGATGATATATGCCATGATGTCGTTGCTGGGAATCCTGCCCGGTTACGCCCGTTTGGTACAGGATTACTTTGATGCATTTCGGGTACAGGTAGGTATAGTTAGTGATAAAGCAGTGGCACCGATCCTGCGAATGGAGAGTATTAAAGCGTCCTTACGTGCGTTAGTACGCAGTCTGCGGCAAAAATGAGGATGGAAAGGTAAAATAATGAGTGAACAAGAATTCGATATCGTGGAAGCTGAAAACTGGAAACCCAAAGTATTGTTAATCGGCACCGTACTTGGCGCAGTGGTGGGGTTGAGTGCGGCGTATCTGCTAATCAAATCTTCAGGAGAAGAAACGCCACCGGAAATCAGCGCTGGGCAGGGAGCCAAATTAGGAGTACTTGTCTTTGGGCTTTTACGCAATATTGCTTCGTTGGGCGAGTGACTGAGTTATAAGCCTGCAGCACTGCGGTTTTATCACGAAATCCAAGAGTACCGCCTTTCCTCGGAATAGTCGCAACCCAAATTTAAAAATTAATAATGTAAGCCTGGCAATTTAATGCCGGGTTTTTTATTTCTACATGCGGCTGACACTTAGTTTTGAGTGTGCGGCGCGCTTCTTATTAAAAGGCCTCATCACATGTGTAGTTAGTATCTTCCTGCAAGTTTTAATTCTTGACGATTACTGTCTGAGTGGATAAAATATGAACGTACGTTCGTTCAGTAATTAAGGGAAGATAATGTCTGAAGTTAACTTTCATCGAGGCGAGCACACACGAACGGAAATTATCCGTGTAGCCCACGATCTATTTGTCAAACAAGGCTATCACGGCACTTCAATGCGCCAGATCGCAAGCCAGGCGGATATCGCTTTGGGCGGACTCTATAACCATTTCGAGGGCAAAGAGGACGTGTTCCGGGCTGTTTTTCTGGAATACCATCCTTACCACGAAGTGGTGCCTGTACTGTTAACTGCGAAAGGCGAGACAGTTGAACAATTCGTGAGAAACGGGGTTAACCGCATACTGGAGGCGTTGGACGATCGGCCGGATTTTTTAAATTTGATGTTCATTGAGATTGTGGAGTTTAACAGTGTGCATACTAACGAATTGGCTCGGGAACTCACACCTGTTCAACTCCAAATCGTTGAGCGCGTTAGAGAAATAAATCTAGATAAGCTGAGACCGATTCCGCCGTTAATGTTGGTGCGCACATTCCTGGGTTTGTTTTTCGCTTACAAGATGACTGAGATCATCTTTGCACAGCCAGCCCTACCAGAGTTTAGTGAAAACGATCTCGATTATTTTATCGACATTTACCTGCACGGCATTTTAAAAGGCAATGATAAGCTCCAGACGGATGTTGGCTGAAACAGGAAATGAATTCTCCAACTAAACCAATCTGATCTTATTAAAACGAATTTATTGCAGGACAGAAATGATGAATTACCGTTTAACGTCTCTCATTCGCAAAGAGTTCATTCAAATTATCAGAGACCCCCGCACCTTAGCCCTGGTCCTAGTTATCCCGATCATGCAGTTGTTTTTACTTGGGTATGCTGCTACGAACGATGTTCGCAATGTGTCGATGGCGGTTTTCGACCAGGACCGGGGTCCCGCGGCGCGAGAATTGCTGGATTCCTATCGGGCTGCTGACTATTTCCATCTGGCATATGATGTAGATTCTGAGAAAGAGCTGGGCAACCTGATAGACAGTGGTGAGGTGCGGGTTGGGCTTGTGATCCCCCCTGATTACACAAATCAACTGAAGGGCAGCGGTTCTGCGGAGGTGTTGTTCATCCTAGATGGCAGCGACCCAACCGTGGCCTCAACGGCTCTCTCGGCGGCACAGTTGATCGGGCAGGAACACGCCACCAAGATTCTTGAGGAGCGCCTGGTTCGAAGCGCCCAATCCGGGGCATTATCACCACCGGTGGAGGTTAGACCCCAGGTCTGGTACAACCCGGATATGATCAGCTCATATTACATGATACCAGGTGTGATTGCGATGATTTTGTTCTTTTTGACTTCCATCCTGACTGCCACGTCGATTGTGCGAGAGCGAGAGCGCGGCACAATTGAACAGCTGATTGTCACTCCTATCCGATCCTGGGAGCTGATTCTCGGCAAGATAATACCGTATGTATTGTTAGCATTTTTGAATATGTTGGAAGTCCTGGCGATTGGGCATTTCTGGTTTGGTGTGCCGGTGCGCGGCAATATATTTTTGATCCTGGTTTTGTCGGGATTATTTTTACTCACCAGCCTGGGGATTGGATTGTTAGCATCTACTATGGCCAGTACACAGCAGGAAGCCATGTTGGTTGTTTGGATGTTATTACTGCCGTCCCTCTTCTTGTCTGGTTTCTTCTTCCCTTTGGAGGCAATGCCCGAGGTGCTGCAGTGGATATCCTACCTGATCCCTTTGCGTTACTACCTGATCATCATTCGATCGTTGATGCTCAAGGACGTCGGTGCATATGTGCTGCGAACGGAAATCATCGCCCTGACGATATTCGGGGTAGCATTAATGACGGCGGCTTCTCTGCGCTTCCGCAAGCGCCTGGATTAGCATGATGCACATAGAGAGAGGTTGGATTTCATACACTACTATCCTCTAAATATTGGAGGTTCTTATGCACGACCGTAA
>DAOVXM010000027.1 GCA_030636125.1 Chloroflexota bacterium
AACGATTTGGAAAAATCTGCCCAAGCTGTTAAACATGCTTTGGTGTTGAGGCCAGGCAGCCCTGAAGCTCGTCAGGCAGCAGCTTTGCTGCGAGCTTCGCAGCCCATTCCACTAGATAGTAGGACGTCTGAAGTAGAGACCCAATCTGATATGGATAACATGCTCCAACTGCAAGCACCTGAGGAGGATATCCAGACTGAAAAAGGACTAGACCCAGTCGCCGAAGCGCGTCAGAAAGCGCTAGCAGTTCTAGCTGGTATGGTATTCGAAGGCTCGGATGAACACCAATATGAATCCGATACCAAACGCGGATTCCAGGCGATTATGCGTGGTGCGGGTAGTTTATTACCGGATCACGTCGATCAAAACCGTGTCAAACTACACTTATCACAGGTAGTGGATTTGCAAACCCGCGGCGAAGCATCTCAAGCGGCCGAAGAGTTGGAGCGTGCAATGGGGGCTGGTCTGGATCATGCAGCTGCATTTTTTGATCTGGGCCTATTAAGATTACAAACTGAGCGTCTGGAAAGCGCCATGCGGAACCTCCAGCTTGCTGTCCAACACCCCGATTATTCATTAGGGGCAAGATTACTACTCGGGCAGACTCTGCTTAACATGGGGCGTGTCGGTGAAGCTTCGATCGAATTTATGGAGGGGTTAAGATTGGCTGATGCTGAAGTGGTTCCCCAATCTCAAGCTCATGATTTGTCCCAACTATATGACCCGTTGATAGAAACCCAGCGTCAAGAGAGCGATCCGAAAAACCAGGAGCAAGTTTGTGAAAATATTTCGGGTATGTTGATGCGGCCTGGATGGCGCTCACACCTCCGTCAGGCAAGAGAACAACTGTCTTCCCATTCTGAGGGTGGTCATCCGATTCCTTTGGCTGAGATAATGATTCAGTCACGTAGTTCCCAATTCGTTGAATCATTAAGCAAAATCTCCCAACTGGAAGATGAAGGACATCTTCGGTCTGCGATGGAAGAAGCCTACTACGCCTTACAATTTGCACCGACATACCTGCCTTTGCATACTTACATGGGGGAGTTATTACTGCAACAAGACCAACTCCAAGAGGCTATTGATAAGTTCTTAATGGTCGCTCAATCGTACAACATGCGTGGTGAAGCCCAGCGCGCTGTCGAACTATATCGACATATTATTGATTTAGCTCCTTTAGATTTGAGCCCTCGGAGATTCTTGATTGATCAATTATTGGCTCAAGGCCAGGTAGAAGATGCTCTCAATGAACATATGGATTATGCCGATATTTACTACCGTATGGCAGATTTAGATAATGCGCGCGAAACCTATATGGAGGCGTTGAACCTCGCTCAGCAATCTCAGTTAGGCACATCATGGCGCGTGAAGATTTTACACCGAATAGCCGATATCGACTTGCAGAGTCTCGATTGGAGACAAGCCCTACAAATCTATGAAACGATTCGTTCTCTACAACCTGATGATGAGAAAGCGCGCCGCAACTTGGTTGAATTGAATATCAGACTGGGCTTAGAAGATAAAGCACAAGGGGAGATTGACAACTACCTGGCTTATTTGAAACAGACCAACCAGCAAGAATCTGTAATTGAATTCCTGGAGAACTTAGTTCGTGTAGTACATGATCGCCCTACCCTGCATAACCGCTTGGCTCAATATTACTATAATGCAGGTCGTACTACAGACGCGATCGCACAGTTAGATACAGTGGGAGAATTGTTTATCGAAGCTGGGGATACGGCTGGGGCTATCCAGGCATTTGAGGCCATCCTGGCTCTCAATCCTCCAAACAAGGGTGATTACCAGGAACGATTAGACCGGTTACGACTGTAGAGATAATTGTATCGAAAAAAAGAAGCCACGACATTAGTCATGGCTTCTTTTGATGTGATTATGTCCGTAGTTTACCACCATATCCTGAACGATGTGACGGTTTGTTCAGATAAAGTGTCATAGCTGGCTTTGACATACACTTCTGCTACTCCCGGAGATTGACCTGAGTATTCAAATTCGTATTTTAGGACCCCATTTTCATTCGTTACACCAGGTATTAAAAGTTGGTCAACTTGTCCGGAGGGCAGCTTTAATGTTAATGTAAGTTCGGCGTTAGAGACTGGTTGTCGATTTTGATCTTGAACAATAATGTAAATGCTCTGGTGACCGTTCCTGGGTAGAACAGCACTTTCCGAGAACGCGAGTACTTTTAGATTTAAGACCAGTTGGGGGAGATTATCTCCAGAATAAGGAACAAATTCCAGTCGACTTGGATCCTCGCCAATAGTTTTGAAATAATCCCGGCCCAGGTTCGTTAAAGTGACGCGCTTGCCGCGGGGTAACTCGGGATGCCACTCGAATCGGGCCCGTTGAAAATACTGTACAATGCGTCCGTCCTGAATTTCAAAGTTCGAGATTGGATAGCCAAATTGGGCTGCGCCTCTGTTGGTATTGAAATAATCTAGAAAGGCGTAACATACATGGAATCCAGTCTCAGCAAATACTCGGCAAGCAGGGAAATTATCCGGTTTGGGAAGGAGCGGTCCGGGCTCATACAGCAACTCGCCAAGCGGAGTGATCTGCACGCGTAATTCTGGTGGGTTATCCGGCGCCATCTCGAAACGCGCTCGCTCAAAGTATTGGACAATCCGCGACCGGGTAGGTTCCTGGTACGCCTCAGTGATTGGGTAGCCATAGATTTCAATTGGATTAGGCACGCCCTGATATGTCTCAAGAAATTCCCCTGTTACCCAATGTCCGGTTTCCGGGAAATATCGTTGACTATCTGGTTCTGTATCGACCCCACTTACCTGGGCTAACGAATGATTCCACCCTAGGTTGGCGATCAATACCAATGTGATTGGGATGACTAACCAACGAACATTGATCTTCACACAATTATTATAATTAATATTGTGTGATATAGCAATAGGAAATGCTAACAATTCCTTAACATTTCTCGATTTTTGGAGGATTTTATTGGGAAATTCCGTCTAAAAGTATATTTGGCAAGTCTGATGTGCTGGGTAGGATCAAGTCCGCTCCTGTCCGGCGCAGCTCTTCTTCCTCACCAAAGCCACACAAAACGCCAACAGTTTGAGCGCCAGCAGCTCTCCCGGCGCGTATATCTACAGTTGTATCTCCAATCATCAGGCAAGACTCTGGTGGGACTCCCAATTCACCGGCTGCCCAGAGAATTGGGTCTGGATGGGGTTTTGAATGTTCACAGGTCTGAGCTGTTGCGACGCACCTAACAGAGTCTGATAGATCGAACTTATCTAGGAAGATTTGTGTGCTACGTGCTCCGCGATTGGAAACGATTGATATGGGGTAATGGGATTGAAGTCGGTGGAGACTCTCTATGGCTCCCGGTATAGCCTGGATTTCTTTAAAATGGGTGCCTAGTCCAAGCTGGTAGATAAAATCACTGAGAGCAGCTAAAATGCTGTCCAGGCCCAAGCTGTCAGGTATGCCTTGTAAAAAATTTCCCGGACTTTCAGTTGCCATTACAATACGGCGAGCGAATGGTTGTGGATCGCCGTTTTTAAAGAAGAAGGGAATCAGGTTCAATCCACGGGTAAGCCGCGAGACGAGGTGGTTGTCAGTGTCACTGAGTGTACCATCAACATCGAAGCAGAGGGCACGGATCTGGGCAATGTCCAGAGACATAGATACTCCTCAGAATACGATCAATCCAACCCATACCAAGCCTAAAACACTCAAACATAGACAGACCGATACAAATAATGTCAGGCAAGAAAGCAAAACTCTCCGGGTTAGATCAGACATTGCGCCATTGTAACCGGGGTACATGAAAGGAGCAATGGCGTTCATATTTTGATCACTCATCATAGTAAAATCTTATAATCAGATAAAAAGACGTGCAGGCAATAGTGTGAGGTGATTAATGTCTACCCTCAAACCTCTGAGGTTTATAGAAGAGCCAATCGAAGTCCATTATGACATCCCACCGGTGTTGGAGAAAAGACCTGGTTGTCCCAATGGATTTGCATGGCGCGGTTCTACGTACCGCATTCTAGATATATTGTCCGAATGGCATGACTACCATAGGCGAGGTCGGATGGCACGGAATATGCGCACTGAGCATGCCGCAACTGCTAGGAAACGTGGCTCTTGGGGTGTGGGTAAAGACTATTATCGTGTCGTCACAGATAGCGAGCAAATATTTGATATATATTACGACCGTGCGCCGAAAAACGTCGATAACCGAAAAGGTGCCTGGTTCCTTTTCCAGGAATTGTCTTGCCCCTTTTGATGCTTTGCGATAGGATAATACCGATATGAAAAGCTCATCTACTGTGTGGTTACTCATCGGAGATATCTTTGTATTGGGCCTTGTAACTCTTTTTGGGTTTGCCAGTCACGACGAACTTGGCACAGCAGGCTCACGTATGTTGACTACATTTATTCCGTTGGTGGGTGCCTGGATTTTGATCTCACCTTGGCTAGGTGTGTTCAAAGCGGAATATGCCGCAAACCCTCGCCAGCTTTGGCGCCCTTTTTGGGCAATGGTTCTTGCTGGGCCTATGGCTGCCTGGCTCAGGGGCACCTGGATGCAGAGACCTATTTTGCCGCTATTTGTAGTCGTTTTGGGTGGTGTAAGTGCTTTGGCATTATTGGCCTGGCGAGCCCTTTATTGGATTATTTTCTCGAGAAGACACTGAACCTATGGACGAGGTCGCACTGATCCAATCGGCTAAAAATGGC
Source organism: Chloroflexota bacterium (assembly GCA_030636125.1). The sequence goes on from DAOVXM010000027.1 coordinate 4,723, forward strand.
GATTTGGATTCTTTCAACCGCTTGGTATTAGCCTATCAGAATATTGTTTATGCCCAGGCTTATCATATGATGGGTGAGCCTGATTCGGCGGAGGATGCGACCCAGGTGGCTTTCATTTCTGCCTATCGTAAATTGAGCTCCTATCGAGGGGGATCTTTTAGGGCCTGGCTATTGCGGATTGTCACCAATGCTTGCTATGATGAATTACGCCGCCGACAACGCCGTCCCACAACACCGTTAGAGCCATTGGATGAGGACAATGAGGAGATTGAGTCGCCGCGCTGGTTAGAAGACCCATCTGAGTCACCGGAGGAATCTGTGGCGCGTGCTGAATTAAGTGATGCTATCCGGCACTGTTTGGAAGCTCTACCCGATGATTTTCGAGCGGTGGTTGTGTTGGTTGATATTCAAGGTTTTGATTATCGTGAAGTTGCCGAGGTCATTGGAAAACCGGTAGGCACGGTGAAAAGCCGTCTTTCCAGAGCCCGTGTGAGATTGAGAAATTGCTTGCAAAGTGTGTGGGAACTTTTGCCTGCAAAATTTCGTCTGGTAACTGAGGATACACCATGACGACACGTATTTCATCCCGTGATTGGGAGGTTCTTTCAGCTTATTTGGATGGTGAACTTACTCCCAAAGACCGCTCTCGCCTTGAGTCAAGATTGGAGGCGAGATCCGACTTGCGCGCTGCTCTAGATGAGTTGCGTCGTACCAGAGTTGTTATACGTAGTCAGCCTCGGGTGCGCGCACCTCGAAACTTCACACTCACACCTCAAATGGTTGGGATGCTGACTGATAGACGCCCCGCATTGCAGTTATTTCCTGTTATGCGCTTAACGGCTGTATTGGCAAGTTTGCTATTTGTGTTTGTCTTATTAGGTGATTTTCTCTGGTCGGGTCAAAGTATGGCTGTGCCACTGCCAATTGAAGAGTCCGTCCCACTAATCGCACAGAATGTTGGTGAGACTCTTTCTGCAGATGCTTCAGAGGTTGTGGTGGAGCAAGTCGTTACGGAGGGAGAATCAGCAATGCCAATGGTTGCTGAAGCTGAGCAATCGCTTGATGTGGCAGCTGAACCTGCTGAAAGAGCACCAGCGGTTGAAATGCCCGCAGAGGAGGCGGAGGCTTACCTTTTACCAACGGATAAAGCCCCAGAAGCTGCAGCTCCTCCTGCACCACTTGCCGGGGTAGAACCGACAAGTGTACCCAGCGTAATGGAATCTATTCAACCTGAAGAAGAAATTGTAATGGCAGATGAAAGTCCTGAACCCCGGCTTATTGGGGCTCAATCAACTTATCCTGAACGGCAGACCTTACGCCTGATTGAAATGTTCCTGCTGATTATGGGGTTATCCTCTGGCTTTGTCGCATTCTTTCTTCGACCGAAACGGACATTATGATTGCTGATGATGTTAATTTTTGTCCTCGTTGTGGGGCCGCGCTTGTAAAAGAAGAACGATTTGGGAAATCTCGGCCTGTTTGCCCGCAATGTGATTGGATATTTTTTCCTGATCCGAAGGTAGCTGTGGCTGTTCTGGTAAAAAGGGATGGACAAGTCTTACTGGTACGCCGCGCCAACGAGCCAGCACGTGGTCGTTGGACATTGCCGGCCGGTTTTGTCGATGCAGGGGAAGATCCGGTTCTCGCTGCGGAGCGCGAGTGTTTTGAAGAGACCGGTCTGCGTGTCAAAGTGAATGAGTTGTTGGATGTCATCTCGGGGTTGGAACATCCGCGTGGTGCCCATATCATAATTTTCTATTCGGCGGACATCGTTTCAGGAAGCCTCTATCCTGGCGATGACGCCGATAAGGCGGCATTTTTCCCTAGTGACGATCTCCCTCCACTGGCTTTTACGACTACCCAAAAGGTATTGACAACCACTACTTAGCTTGTGAATTTGTGTATAGATTTAGCTTAAGTAGAATCTCATATGATTCATTGTTACCACTTCTCAAGTCCAATTTGAGTTATGGTAAACTACTCGAAATGATTAGCCAAATCCAGGTGTGAAACCAGCAGCAGAGAGACACTATCTTAACGATTTTTTGTACAATTCCCACTTAGAGTGAGACAGGCGAGGAGAGAAAAAATGCACTCCAAATTGTTCAATCTGGTGGTTTGGATGGGTGTTTTGCTTCTTGTTTTCAGCTCAGCATGTAGTTCTGGGTTGGACACACCCGCTGGGCAAACCGAACCGCCTCCAACTGAACCACCCCCTGCTACATCGACACCAGTTGTGACTGAGGAGCTTGCTTCAACACCAATACCGGTGGACAATCTGCAGGATGTTAAGAGTGCTACCATTCAAATTGAATCACAAGGCACTTTTTCAAACCCTGAATTCGGAATGATATCGAATAGCGCAGGTCGCGGCTCAGGATTCATTATTGATCCTTCAGGGGTTGCTGTCACAAGTAATCATGTTGTTGCAGGTGCAACGCAGTTAAAAGTTTGGGTTGGAGGAGAAACCACTCCTCGCAACGCCGAAATCCTCAGCGTCTCTGAATGTTCTGGTTTGGCAGTTATTGCTTTAGAGGGGGAGGAGTTCGATTACCTGGATTGGTATCAGTACCCAATTGAAGATAGTATGGATATGTTTATTGCCGGATACTCGTTGGGAGAACCGGAATATTCTCTCACAGCAGGTGTGATCTCAGCCGCAATTACGGATGGAAATACACCTTGGGCATCGCTTGACTCGGTTATGGAGTATTCAGCTATCAGCGACCCAGGCAATACTGGTGGTCCGGTAGTAGACCCCGATGGGACGGTAATCGCAGTTCACTCTGCTGGGAATCCTGTTACCCAACAGGCTTTTGGAATATCTCGTGATTTGGCAGCAATAATCGTCGAAGAATTGCGCAGTGGAATTGATGTTAAGTCAATAGGTGTGAATGGTCAGGCAGTTGTTAACGACGATGGTTCTGTCACTGGGATTTGGGTTGCATCTGTGCAGCCAGACTCCCCAGCTGACCAAGCTGGTTTACAACCAGGGGATATCATCACTATGATGGAGAAACTCAATCTGGCGTCTGATGGAACGATGGCTCTTTATTGTGATATCTTGAGTAGCCATGATCAAGGAGATACACTGTCCATCCGGGTGCTGCGATGGTCCACTGGTGAGATCCTTGAAGGGCAGATTTACGGACAAAGATTAACAGTGACCGAGGGCGGAGAAGTGACCACTGTGATAACTCCAAGTGGGTCTGGCAACGATATCGTCAACCCTGATGCCAGCCAATCGGGGGACGTGTACTTCCATACTGAATTTGATGGTGGACTGGGGAGTTGGGCTTATTACTTGACGAGGGGTAGCGAAGAGGATTTCACTGCACAAACAATTGGTAACAGATTACAGATTGACATCCAAGGGAAAGATACCTGGGTTTACTTCCTTAACGAAGATCATAATTTCACCGATGTTAGAATTGATACCGTCGCTGAGAATCGTGGGAACAATAACAACAACGTCAGCCTCATCTGTAGAGAGTCTGAGCTAGGTTGGTATGAGTTTAACATTGCAAACAATGGCCTTTACTATATATATTGGTTTGATGATGAAGCAACGAACAACTATATTCCATTGTTTTCGGGAGGATCAAGGCTAATCAATATGGGCAAAGATGTCAATGAGTATACTGCCATTTGTGATGGGGATAAATTAACCCTTATGATTAATGGTGAAGAAATCAGGACAGTGAGGCATAGCCGTTTGGAAAGTGGTAAGGCCGGTCTTTCCGTCTCCTCTTTTGACTTTACCCCGGTCGTCATTGAGTTTGATTACTTCACTGCAAGTGTGCCCTGAGTTCGACCCAGTTACGCTGATTCAAGAGTGCCAGTGGGATATCCCGCTGGCACTCATTTTTTGCTTGCCATCTTGTTCAAGCATAGTCGTTCTTAGCGCGTTTGCTTTTGACGATTATTCCGATGATATAAAATGATTTTTCAAAGCATAATAGATGTAATTTTGCCAGAGTCGTTCTACATCGTCTTGACGGTAATCATGTGATGAATGGGTTTGGATGATCAGAAGACCATCCAGGCAGGTAGCAACTGTACTGTAGCGCTGTTTTTCAGTGGCGATATTCCCAACCAACATTGTCGCCTCGCCGCCCGGTAAAATCTCAATCAAATCACCAGCATCACCTTGCCAATACTTGACGTATCGTCTGAGTGACATCCCTTCGTTCGGTTCGTGGAACAGCGGATGCTCTGGGACTAAATACCAGAGAGAAGGAAATTCGGGATCCCACCAGTCTTTTTGAAACTTGATGCCGCACTTGGTCAAAATTGAGTTGATCTTTCCATAAGCAATTGCATCTAGGTCCCAATGCTCGATTATCACAGCCGTACCCTTGTTCAATTCATCGTTGAGATAGATGAAGAATTCACCCCTGATCTTTGACCTGGATTCGGATGCTGCGATAATCAGATCCCAATCTGTGCCAGAAAGAAGCTGGGATTTAAAATTACCCGAAGCGTCTCCCACATCAACATAGGACAGTCCCATAGTATCAAGTGCATTCTTGATGTATCTTACTTCGTATACTCCCGCCATATCTTCGAAGAGGAGGATTTTAGTTGATTTCATCATTGTTTCATAGTCAGGTGTTGGGGTCGGCGGCTCTTCGCTGGGGGGGATTTCAGTTGGAGGTGGATCAGTGGGTTGAGATGTCTCTGTGGGAGGTATAGGGCTAGGCTGGATTTGATCCGCTCCTTGTTGGGCTATTTGTGTTGCCTGTTGTGCTACAACCGTGGCCATTACGTCTTGGGCGATTCTGGTCGCATCTACAGCGATGGCGGTTGCCTGGGCGTTGATTTCAGACTGTTGGGCTTGCAAGGTGGCTTGGACGTTTAGCGAAGCCCGGGTTGAGTCGAGCGAATCATCATTGTTGCTGGGGAGGTTACAGGCAGAGAGTAGCAGCGCGATTATAAAAATACTCGTAATGAGTCCAGTGATTTTCCCTCGTAGTGGTTTATGCTTTTTCCCATCTGTTGGTTGTATATTGTGCATGGCGTTGCTCCTTTGAGATTAAATCCCCTAATAAAATTTTGAAAAATATAAGCGCAACTAGTGTTCCGTCAAGCGTGAATTTTAAAGATTAGATCATGGACGGAACACTTTAAGCAGTTGGGCAGAAGACAACAGAAATTACCGATGCATTTAGGCCCAACTGCACTAGATTATTGATTACTTGAATAAACGCCAGTTTTTGTGTTTTGTTTCACAAAGGGTTAAGAGGATTTTCGCTATATACCAAATTACCGCTCTTCTTTCCCATGCTCCAATAGCGATAGATTGGTGTGCGAAGGGACCTTCACCAGAATATGAGATTGAGAAAAATCGGGAAATCTTATTCTTTGACTATAAATTCAACTATGACTTTGCCCTCATTCCCCGCTTGGTCGATCGCAACAACCCGCAAGGTATGTTTACCTGGCTTGGTCTGCCATGGTATTGAGAAGGGAGGTTGTCTTAATGTATGAATGGGATTGTTGTCGATGTAGAAATCCACCGAGTCAATGGCTAAATTTTCAATGATGTTGACTTGAATCGTAATGCGGTCTTCCTGATCAACAAATTCCTGGCCTTCTGAAGGATATATAATCTCAACCTCTGGGGGTTGGTTGTCAACTGTCACTTGGATAGTGCTAGTCTCAACGTGTTGTTCCTTGTCAACGACCAACAATTGTATTGCGTATAAACCACTCAGGTTGCTTGCATCCCAAATGCCCAATTCTTCATTCCTAACCGGTGTGGAAATATCATCTCCTATTTGAAGCCATTTACGGGGATTTAAGCCTGGCCCGACCTGTAAGCGGAAAAAATAAAAATCTTCACCGATAGCAGTGCCGGTCACTGGTACCTTTCCACGTACATATGCGAACATCCCCGGTGATGATATTTCTACGTTTGGTGTTATGCTCAGATCGCTGATAATAACATCATACGAATCAGGCGGAGTAGGCAATCCAGCTTGGCGCGCCCACTCTATCGCTTCGGGAGGCACCATTAGGTATACTCGCTCTTCTATGAATTCAGGCGGGGTAAAGACGGTCGCTAATTGACCGGTTTCACGGTTAATTTGTAGTCTCTGATAGAGCGTATCTGACTGGGTTGGTTCGTACCCGGCCAAAAATACCTCATCTACCACATTTGGACAATCCGCGGATGGTAACAATCCAGATGGATCACAGACAGATATGTTGTTGATCCCAGCTGGAATAGGCCATCCTTCGGGTGAAAAATCTCGACTGGCGTATTGCATAATTGCGTGCCATAAGGCAGCTGCAGCCTTGGGTGGGACCTGACCGGTGGACTGCTCTTTATTGTGCCCGATCCAAACACCAACTACCAATTTAGGTGTATAACCAATTGTCCATGCGTCTTGCATTTCTGTCGTTCTACCCATTTTAGCTGCTGCAGGTCGGCCAATCTCGAGTGGATTGGGATGCCCCATACTCGGCCAACGTGCCGTCTCATCACTGAGCACGTTGGTGATCAGATGTGCCAATTGCGGGCTGATAACGGCTTGGAGTTGAGTTGAATTGCCCTCATACCAGGATTTACCGTGAAAATCTACCATACCTAACACAGTTACCGCATGCTTGGGGAGATTGTTATTGTTCAAATCATCTGTTGACTCTAGATCTGCACCTGCCAAGATTCCCTGTGTTGCGAAAACTCCAAAGGCGCGGCTGAGTTCTAATAGTGTGGCCGTGCCCTCCTCTAATATAGCGTTGGCGTCATTACCTTGTGGTAACTCAGCAGTAATTAAGCCCAATTGTCTGGCCAATCTCCATACTTTTTCTGATCCAACCTGGGATAATACTTGTTGGATTGGCATAAGGTAGTCGTTCGCCAAAGCTACTCGCAGGCGAATTGGTCCCATGTACTGCTCATCAGGTGGT
>DAOVXM010000002.1 GCA_030636125.1 Chloroflexota bacterium
AAAATGGTGTGCGTGGGGGGCGTACGCCCCCCACGCACACCATTTTTCCGAGACTTCTTATCGCAGCCTGAGCAGTTATAAAAGTATTATGTCTATGAAGAGCGACGATACGAACAAGAAACAAGGGAAAGCTCTGATCTTAGATCTGTTGCTGATTGGGGTGTTGTTACTTGGGGCGTATTTTCGTTTAGTGGGTATTAATTGGGGTGAGTACCAATACTTGCATCCAGATGAAAGATTTCTCGTATGGGTAGGGAGTGATATTACGCCTGTTAAATGTTTGGATGCATCATATCCTCTTGAGGCTTGCCCGCCTGATCAGAAATCCTGGCTGAGTTGGGGAGAGTATTACGATACCGTAAATTCAACTCTCAATCCACATAACCGTGGCCACAAGTTCTACGTCTACGGCACATTGCCGCTGTTTATGGCCCGATATGCAGTGGAATGGATCTACGGGCATTCCGGATTTGTTGAAATGACAAATGTGGGCCGGCCATTGTCAGTCTTAGTAGATTTGCTCACGGTTTTCCTCGTGTATCTGATTGGTTCACGAGTCTATGATAGACGCGTTGGCCTCATGGCGGCGGCTTTTTCAGCATTTGTGGTTATGCAGATTCAGCTATCCCATTTCTTTACAGTGGACACGTTCCTAAATTTCTTCACTTGGCTTGCCATTTATTTTGCAGTAAGGGTGGCGGGACAATCGTGGTTTACGGCAAAGGTTAAATCGGAAGAACTGGAAACTGAAAACGCGGGGGAAATCGGTGGTGAATCTCCAGATCTGAAGCTGGTCACGAAGCAGACATTGGTTGATTTTATAAAGCATCCTTACTTTCGATACAGTCTTGCTTTTGGTTTTGCCCTAGCTAGCGCCGTAGCGTCGAAGCTGAATGCGGCGCCCGTTGCGATCATGTTACCAGCGGCTTTTGGATTAACCTTTGTCCCGTTATCAGCTCAAGAACGACAACGGCGATTCTTGAAGGCTTTTGTTTATCTGGTGCTGGCGGCACTTGTCAGTCTGGTTGTTTTCCGTATCTTTCAACCCTACGCTTTTAGTGGCCCTGGTTTCTTTGGAATTATGCCAAACCCGGATTGGGTCGCTAACATACGCGAGCAACGTATACAGGCGGCGGGTGACGTGGATTTTCCCCCAGCTATGCAGTGGGCCAGACGCCCGATTTGGTTCTCTGGAACGAATTTAGTGCTGTGGGGATTGGGTTTGCCTTTGGGTATCCTATCCTGGGCAGGTTTTTTGTGGATTGGCTTACGCATGCTGAGGGGAGATTGGTTACGGCATGTGCTATTGTGGGGCTGGACAGCCTTTTATTTTGTCTGGCAGTCGCTGGCCTTCAATCCCACTATGCGTTACCAGTTGCCCATCTACCCCGCACTGGCAATATTTGCCAGTTGGGCAGTGATCCGGTTATGGGATCATATCCCAAAATCCGCGCATGAGATCGAGGATAATCGGCGCCCGTCGAATAACAACTTCTTCCGGATTTTAGCTGTTCTTGTCGGTGGGTTTGTGCTGGTGGCTACTTTTATTTGGGCGTTTAGTTTTACACGTATTTACGACCGTCAAATTACGCGCCTCGAGGCTTCGCGTTGGATATATCAAAATATTCCTGGTCCGATCAACCTGCGTATTCAGACCAGTGAAGGTAACAATAATCAACCCATCCCTTTCCCTTACGGGCAAACCGTTTCTCCTGGTCAACCATATTTTTTGAATTTCACTCCAAAAGTCGAGGGTCCTCTGATCAGTATCTATCTGCCCCACGTGGTGGACCGAGAGGGAGGTCAAGAACCGATTTCACTTGCAGTTTCTGTTGGTCTACCTGGTAATGAGGAACATTCCGCGTCTGCTGAACTAGTTTCGGATTTTCGTGCGCAGGATGATCCCCGGGGTGAGGGCTACCTCTTGATGTTTGATCAACCGCTTCCTCTGGAGAAAGGTATTGAGTACAGGATGAAGCTTGTTGTGACTTCGGACCATGGGACCATAGCTATTGCCGGTTCGGCTCCAGCCAATGAGAGCTCTTGGGATGATGGCTTGCCTAATAGAGTCGATGGCTACGATGGTTACAGCGGAATTTATCAGCCGGGTCTCAATTTTGAGATGTACTGGGATGACAACGCAGATAAATTGGAACGTTTTACGAACATTCTAGACGAGGCAGATTATTTATTCATCTCATCCAGTCGTCAATGGGGCAGCTTGCCTCGTCTGCCTGAACGATATCCTCTAACCAGTGAATATTATCGCAATCTATTAGGCTGTCCACCTGAGCGTTCTATTGAATGGTGCTATATCATAGCTGAACCAGGAATGTTCAAGGGGAATCTGGGTTATGAGCTGGTTGAAGTTTTCCAGTCAGATCCCAGCTTTGGTCCATTCCGTATAAACGACCAACCTTCCGAGGAAGCTTTTACAGTCTATGATCATCCCAAGGTGTTAATTTTCCGTAAAACGGGTGATTATAGCCCGCAGCAAGTACGTGATACTCTTGGCAGGGTGGATCTTTCTCAGGTCATTCACGTCACCCCAAAACAAGCTGATTCCCATCCAGCTAATCTTATGTTACCCCTCTTCCGTTGGGCTGAGCAACGTGCAGGGGGTACATGGGGAGAATTATTTGATCTCGATGCTTGGTATAACCAGGATCAATTTTTAACCACGCTCGTATGGTATTTGAGTCTTACCTTGCTGGGTCTGATCGTTTACCCTGTCGTGCGATTAGCTTTGCCAGGTTTGTCTGATAAGGGATACCCGCTAGCGCGTTTAGTTGGCTTATTGCTGTTATCCTACCTGGTCTGGTTGGCAGGTTCATTCCGTGTACCTTTTACGCGGCTTACGATCACCGCTGCCTTGGTGTTACTGGCGTTGGTGGGTGTGTTTATGGCTTATCGCCAACGGTTTGCACTCCGCCGGGAGCTGATGGATCGCAAAAAATATTTCTTGCTGATCGAAGGTTTGTTTCTGGCTTTCTTTGTCTTCGACTTATTCATCCGATTAGGGAATCCTGACTTGTGGCATCCATGGAAGGGCGGTGAGAAGCCCATGGACTTCGCATATTTAAATGCCGTTCTGAAGAGCTCTTCTTTTCCACCATATGATCCATGGTATGCGGGGGGCTACCTTAATTATTATTACTATGGCTTTCTCATTGTGGGAACGTTGATCAAATGGTTGGGGATCGTCCCGGCGGTTGCGTACAATCTCATTATCCCCACATTGTTTGCAATGATTGCACTGGGAGCTTTCTCTCTTGGCTGGAATCTGATGGGTGCTCGATCATCAGAAACAACACGCCCTAAGTATTTGAGACTCTGGGTAGGTCTGGCAGCCGCACTTGGCACGGCAGTCTTGGGCAATCTGGGTACAGTACGAATGATCTGGCAAGGTTACCAAAAAATTGCCGCGCCAGGCGGGGTGATTGAAGGTACAGGTTTATTAACGCGTGTTGTCTGGGGCATTCGTGGGGCTGTGATGGCATTTTCAGGTACGCCACTGCCTTACAGCCTGGGTGATTGGTATTGGATCCCTAGCAGGGCGATACCTGCTCCCAATGAGGTTGAACCGATTACGGAATTCCCATTCTTTACCGTGCTATACGCCGATCCCCACGCTCACTTGTTTGCTTTACCGATCACTTTGCTGGTGTTGGCTTTTGCTTTATCTATCATTCTCTCTCGTGGAAGATGGAAGGGGGCTTTAGGCATCATAACCGGTTTCTTTATCGGGGGGCTTGCGATCAGTGCCTTGCGCTCTACAAACACCTGGGATTTTTATCCCTACTTAGCGCTTGGTTGTATCGCTGTAGGGTACGCTTTATGGGTATATTACCATCCTGGCAGCTCGCGCATACCAGTGTTACGCGATTTACCGGAGACAAGTCAGCGTCTTTTGGCCTTGATTGGCGGGGTGGCATTGATAGTCGCATTATCCTTTGTGCTGTCGCAACCGTTCACGGCGTGGTATGGGCAAGGTTACACCCAGGTTGAGCTGTGGAAAGGTACACGAACACCACTTATGGCATATTTAACACATTGGGGTCTTTTCCTCTTTGTGATTGTGTCTTGGATGGTATGGGAAACACGCCAGTGGTTAGCGAGCACGCCTGTGTCTTCTTTGCGGAAGCTGAATCCGTTCAAACTGGTTATTGAAACCTTTTTGGTCTTGCTCGTAGCAGTTGTGCTCTTGTTGTTGTATCTTGGAGTGAGTATTGCCTGGCTGATTTTGCCCCTTGCTGCATGGGCTGGTGTCTTACTATTACGACCGGGTATGCCGGATGCCAAACGGTTCGTATTGTTTTTAATTGGGACGGGATTGACTCTCACTTTGATGGTAGAAGTCATCGTGCTGCGCGGGGATATTGCAAGGATGAACACAGTATTTAAGTTCTATTTGCAGGTATGGACGATGTTTGGCATCAGCGCAGCGGCTGCTTTTGGCTGGTTGATTATCGCATTCCGAAGTTGGTACCCGCGTTGGCGTAATGCCTGGCAATTTGTATTCATAATTCTCCTGGCTGGAGCTGCGCTTTACCCGTTTATGGGCGGTTTAGCGAAGATTGAAGATCGTATGGCTCCCGAAACCCCATTCACTTTAGATGGCATGGCTTTTATGGAGTATGCTGTTTATGCAGATACTTGGGGAGGTATGGATTTGAGCCAAGATTACCGAGCCATCCGTTGGATGCAGGAGAATGTTGTTGATTCTCCCGTGATCGTTGAGGCCAATTTACGCAATTTGTATCGTTGGGGATCGCGCTTCTCCGTTTATACAGGTCTACCAGGCGTGATCGGTTGGGAGTGGCATCAGCAACAGCAGCGAGCGCTTCTCCCTGGAAATTGGGTCAGCGACCGGATCGCAGAAGTGGATAATTTTTACCTTACGACAGATCTCCAACAAGCACGTGATTTTCTATGGAAGTATGATGTTCGCTACATTGTGTTGGGACAGCAGGAACGCGGCCATTATCCTGGTGATGGCTTAGCAAAGTTCGCGGCAGCGGATGGTGTCTTATGGCGCACTGTCTTTCAAGATGAAGACACCGTGATATATGAGGTGGTAGAACAATAAAATTATTGATATGTTATCCATAATTATCTGGTATTTGCTGATTTCTTTGCTCGGCTGGTTGACTTTTCCCTTGGCTTACCGCCTTCTACCTGCACTGGGGGGGCGTGGCTTCGCTTTCAGTCGTATTTTAGGCCTATTATTGTGGGGTTATATATTCTGGCTTCTGGCGTCATTGGGCATATTACAAAATGATTTGGGAGGTTTGCTATTGGCGCTATTTCTGGTCATAGCACTCAGTGTCTGGGCGCTTCGCGGTATTGGTTTGAAACAAATCGGCACCTGGTTGCAGGAGCAGTCCAAGCTGGTGCTAAGTGTTGAAATGCTTTTCTTGCTTTCTTTTGCTTTTATGACGCTTGTACGGGCTTCAAATCCGGAGATCCTGGGAACTGAAAAGCCAATGGAGTTGGCTTTTATTAATGCCATCATGCGTTCACCTGTCTATCCACCGCACGATCCCTGGCTATCTGGTTTTGCCATTTCGTACTATTACTTTGGTTACGTGATTATTGCTATGTTGGCGAAAATGACGGGTGTGGTGGGAAGTGTCGCCTTCAACCTGGGAATATCCTCGATATTCGCACTGACTGCTGTGGGTGCGTATGGCATGTTGTATGACCTTCTTGTCCTCCGACGTCAGCCTTCAGATAGTTGGGAAGCCCCTAATCCATCACAAAAACCTCATGCTTCTTTGCTCGCTTGGCTCGGCCCCCTTTTCATCTTATTAATGAGTAACGTGGAGGGATTTCTTGAAGCCTTGCACGCCCGTGGTTTATTTTGGCGTCTGAGTGAGAATGGTGAGCTGACTTCATCATTCTGGAGTTGGCTGGATATACCCAACCTGAAAGAGCCACCTACCCAACCGTTTTCTTGGGTTCCCTCACGATATTATTGGTGGTGGCGTGCGTCACGTGTTGTCCAGGATTACGATTTTCAGGGCAACTGGAAAGAAATTATTGATGAATTTCCTGTTTTTTCATACGTCCTTGCCGATTTACATCCCCATGTACTTGCTATGCCATTTGCCTTCTTAGCTATGGCACTGTCCTTAAATATTTTCCTAGGAGGAGGTCAAGGTCAGGTGGAGGGGTTGCGCCGACGTGTAAGCACTCGTACGTTAGCCTGGCTGGTGATTGCGGTTTCTGGAGTTGGATTAGTTCTCCTCTGGCTCGGTCTGGGCAGCCTCAGTCTGTTGCTAGCTATGATGGGTGTGATTTGCTTAGTATTAGGTGGTTTCCTATTCGTCACCTTACTGCCGCAATTCCGACTGCATGGCCTTTCTCTTTTTACCGGAGAAGAAACAGGCGAGAAAGAGATAGGATTTCCAATTTATCTGGGTTATCCTACCCTCATTTTGAGTTCTCTGGTGCTGGGTGGAATGGCATTTTTGAATACGTGGGACTTTCCCTTCTATGTGGCTTTGTTTGCCGGATCATACGTGTTGAGAAGATGGCAAGATGTGGGAGGTAAACTCTCACTTCTAGTTAGAGATTTCTTGGCAGTTTCTCTGGTTGTAGGTATTGGGGGTATCCTACTCTATTTCCCGTTTTATTTAGGTTTTTCATCACAGGCGGGTGGAATTATACCTAACTTTGTCTACCCCACCCGTGGTGCCCATCTATGGGTAATGTTCGCCACGTTACTTGTTTTCATTATCTCGTACTTGGTTTATCTCTGGAAATTCAATGGAGATCGGAAATCATTGCAGAAGGGATTTGTTCTGACTCTGGGTTTTGTTATTCTCTTAATCCTTGTTATGTTGTTCCTAAGCGTGATTATCTTCATCGTACCGGGGTTGGGTGATTTGTTCTTGAGTAGTATCGCTGCGCCTGACTTTGCTGCGATGCTAAAAGAGTCTCTTTTCCGGCGTGTAACCAGCTTTGGGGGATGGCTTACCTTGTTTGTATTATCGACATTAACCCTTGGACTGCTGCTTAAATTTAGCGATCAGAACCAAGATGAGAGGGAAGAACTACCCTTATCTTCAGTATTTTTCCCTTCGAATGCATTCACCTTACTGTTGATCCTGCTTGGTTTGGTCTTAGTCATTGGTCCCGAGTTCCTCTACTTGCGCGACCTGTTTGGTTGGCGTATAAATACCATCTTTAAGTTTTACTATCAGGTCTGGTTGCTATGGGGGATTGCTGCGGCATATAGCGTAGCGGTTCTTCTTGTAGATTTGCGTAATTACTGGCGAGTGATCTTTCGCATTGTTTTGGTTGTTACTCTGGTTGTAGGGTTGACTTATTCTACATTTGCCATATGGACCAAAACAAATGGTTTTCAGCCGCCTTCTGGTTTGAGTTTAGATGGGGTTGAATACCTGGAGCGACAATCACCGGAGGAGATGGCAGCGATTCGCTGGTTGAGTCGGGCGTCTCTTGGAGTTGTCGCTGAAGCAGTGGGAGGCAGCTATACCGCAACTGCACGCGTTTCTACCTTGAGTGGACAACCTACGGTACTTGGTTGGCCCGGGCACGAAAGCCAGTGGCGGGGTGGCTCCCAAGAAATTGGTTCACGTCAAGGGGATATCGAACGACTATATTGCACTAAAGACTGGGTAGAAGCACAAAGTATCATTGAACAATATGATATTCGTTATATATACGTGGGTTCACAAGAGCGAATCGCATATTCAACGGAAAAGTGTTTGGGTGGATTGAACGAGACCAAGTTCCTGCGCAACCTCAACCCAGTATTTAGCCAAACTGGTGTGACTATATATGAATCACCATGAGCGTTGCTCAGCATTTTTCCCACAATGAGAGATTCCCTGATCAGAACCCCCCCATATTTACGTCAATTCACAAGATTTCTTACTGACTCTTAATTCACGGGGTTATGCATTGAAGTTTTTCAGTATAATACAGGCTGGTTTGTGATATGACGGAAAATAGATTCTCAATTGAAACTGCCCTATATACTCTTGCCTTACTTTTGGCTTTGGGGGTACGCTTATTTAATCTTGGTGCAACGCCGCTATCTGATTTTGAGTCGTCCTATGCGCTGCGAGCTCTTGATGCAGTCAATAAGTACGAATTGACAGGTATTGAGGGGGCAGCAGAGGATTTTAACCCGCAACCGTCGTATACCTCCCTCACCGGCCTGACTGCCTTTCTTTTTGATAGCACGAATTTCTTAGCCCGTTTTTGGCCTGCGCTGGTGGGAGCTTCATTGGTGCTGGTTCCATATTTTTTTAGACCTCTCTTGGGTCGAAAAGCTGCCCTGATATTGGCATTCGGCCTGGCCTTGGATCCAGGTATGGTGGCGATATCACGATTGGCAGGGGGGCAAATGCTCGCGCTTGGTTTCGGTCTGTGGTCGTTAGAGTTTGCTTATGCTCGGAAGTCTGTTTGGTCCGGTTTTTTTGCTGGATTAGCATTGCTTTCTGGTCCGACAGCTCTACAAGGCTTATTAGGGCTAGCCTTAACTTGGGTAACCGCCAAAGTGATAGGAAATTTTGGAGTTTTATCTCAGAACCAGGAAGAAGGAGATGGATTTGTTGTGGGTTTGCCCTCCAAGGGCGCGTTTTTAACCTGGATCCTGACCGCCGGTGCAACGATTCTCTTGGTTGGATCAATCTTTCTTATCTACCCCCAGGGGTTAAGTAACTGGGTAATTACCTTTCCTGCATTAATTAAGGGATGGGTTGGTTCAGATGGTGTACCTGCACTACGTTTATTAGCCGCACTGGTAATCTATCAACCGCTAGCCCTGATATTTGGATTGATTGGTGGGGTACGGGGGTGGGTGCATGGTAAGCGCTTGGAGCAACTGTTGAGCCTTTGGCTGCTTTTTGCGCTAGTGCTAGCCTTGCTTTATCCATCCCGACAGGTGGGTGACTTGGTATGGGTATTAATTCCTTTATGGTCTTTGGCAGGATTAGAGCTGGCGCGCAGCTTAGTTTGGGACTCTAAATTTGGGATTATATCGCTCGGACAGGCAGTGCTGATTTTCCTGATAATGGCATTGTTCTGGATAAATCTATCCGGAGTCAGTGTAATTATTTCTGACCTGCAGTCAACTGCTGTACGTCTGGGTGTCCTTGGGGGTGTCTTGGCTCTAGCAGCTGTGGTCACAGCATTAGTGACATTTGGGTGGTCTTGGGAAATCGCCCGGCGAGGATTAATTTGGGGTTTTAGTCTTGCTTTGGGAGTTTATGGTTTTGCTAATATGTGGAGCGCTTCACAACTACTTCAGAGAGGGAATATAGGCTTGTGGCATCCATTTCCTATCACTGCTGATGCCGATCTGATGATAAAAACGGTGGAAGATTTGTCCAAATGGAATACTGGCAGAACTGATGCTATTGATATCACTGTCGCTATAGAAGCCCCTTCTCTTCATTGGGCGCTAAGAAATTTTTCCCAGGTGAACTTTATCCCCGAAAGGGAATTGCTCACCATTCGTGGAGAGTCCTCGGTTGTTGTTGCTCTCCAAATCCAAGAATCGCCGAGTTTAGCAGACTCGTATCGTGGACAAGATTTTGCCTGGTGGTCTTATCCAGATTGGACTGGCGCTTTACCATCAGATAGTTTCAAGTGGCTGGTATTTAGATCGGCCCCAATAAAACAAGAACAGTTGATTTTATGGGCTCGGGATGATCTCTTTCCGGATGGTTTCGATCTGCCTCAGTCGGAAACACCCCTCTTGCCCGAAGAGGGTCTTCCTGCTGGGGATATAGAGCAGGAGTAGGAATAATCCTCTGGCTGTCAATCTGTATCTGGAGCCAACCATTTAGACTCAAATAATGTTCGAAGTGGGTGGTATGGAAGGTGATGTATAAAATAATTGTGCATAGAGCACGCTTGTGGAATAGATAAAGGTGTTTGAGGATTCATTCAAAGGCAAATGAAATAATGGGAATACCAAATATAATCGCCATCGATGGGCCGGCTGCATCGGGAAAATCTACTCTGGCTGAGAAATTGGCCCATGGTTTGGGATATCTTTATTTCGATACAGGGATTATGTATCGTGCCATCACATGGGTGGCCTCGCAGCGAGGGGTAGCTGTTGAAGACGAGACCACTGTAACAAAGCTGGCTGAAACTGTTGCGATTGATGTAAGACCCCCTTCCGTTGATGATGGTAGGGGTTATGATGTTTTAGTTGGGGGTAAAGACATTACATGGGAGATTCGTCGTCCGGAAGTTGACGCTATTGTCTCGGTTGTATCCGCATATCCGGGTGTTCGGCGTGCCTTGTCGGCTCAACAGCGCCGTATCGGAATGCGGGGCAAAGTCGTGATGGTCGGTCGTGACATTGGAACGGTAGTGTTGCCAGAAGCAGATCTGAAAATTTATTTGGACGCATCCGTCGAAGAGCGAGCCCGGCGTCGTTATGTAGAGCTTCAGGCGCGGGGCGAGAATGCGAAGCTGGATGATATATTAGAAGCGATGCGCATGAGAGATCAGATCGACTCTACCAGAGATGTTGCTCCATTACGCCCAGCGTCGGACGCGGTATTGATAGATTCTGATAACCTGGATATCGACCAGGTTTTAGCGCAAGTTGAACGGTTGGTCAGGCAAGTTGATTTAGATATCTAAATTGAAAAATAGTAACCATTATTTTTCAATACCGCAAGATTTGAAGGTTTTCTTACGATCATGTCAACCAATGTTCCAAAGCCTCGTAGTGAGGTTGTTAGCTCAAGTATCACGAATTTACCTAGACTGACATTATGGCGCCGGGTGTATCGTCGTGTCTTCGTATGGTTTCTGCGTATATTGGTTTGGGTCTGCACAAGCACCAAGGTTCATGGAATAGAAAACATCCCTAAGCAAGGACCGGCTCTGTTTGTTGCTAATCATCTTGGGGATGCTGATCTGGTGATTGGTTTGGTTGTAGCATCAGTATCTGTTGACACTTTTATCAAAGCAGAAATTTATAATATTCCTATTCTAGGTAAGTTACTGGATGCTTATGGGGTGATCTGGATACACCGGGGGCAACCTGACCGACGTGCTCTGCGAGCTGCTTTTCAAGGTTTTGAAGAGGGTCGGGTGATAACGATTACACCCGAAGGACGTGAGAGCCTTACTGGCGGATTAGAGGAAGGGACTGGCGGAGCCGCCTATCTAGCTTATAAAGCCAAGGTGCCTATACTCCCCACATCTTTTGTTGGCACGGAAAATGCACGCATATTTGGCAGTTTAAAGCGTTTTCGCCGGTCGAAAGTAACCGTAAGGATTGGCGAACTTTTTTGGTTGGATGAATATCCAAACCGAAAACAAGCTATTAACCAAGGTACCCAACAAATCATGCGGACGCTTGCAGCCCTGCTCCCACCTGAGTATCGTGGCGTTTACCAGTATCCTGAAAACCATGGTACAAATGATACCAAAGTAGAAGGGAACGGTACATAATGGCGGTGGAGAGACTGGAGCAGGGTCGCAAGCGAGTAAATAAATATAACCACGCTGAATGGGAAACACGCCGGCGCTTTTTACGATTTTTGCTAAGGACGCTAGGATTTACTTTATTAGCGAAGATAGACAAGGTTGTGGGTTTGGAAAATATCCCCAAAGAAGGTCCCGGGATATTAATGATCAACCACATCGCTTTCATTGATCCAATGGTTGTTTTAAATGTCATGCCCCGTAACATAGTTCCTTTGGCAAAAATCGAGGTGTATAAATATCCTGTAATTAGTATACTCCCAAGGTTGTGGGGCGTGATCCCTGTGCAGAGAGAAGGCTTTGATCGTCAGGCAGTTCAACAAGTTCTGGAAGTCCTGCGGGCAGGGGAAATGGTTTTGATGGCTCCAGAGGGGACTCGTAGTCTCAATGGTCAGTTGACGCGAGGCAAAGAAGGTGTCGCTTATCTAGCCAGTCGGAGTGGGTCACCCATCTTCCCGGTGGCAATAGATGGTACGATTGGTTTTCCTGCGCTCCGTTATACTGCTGCTTGGCGTAACCCAGGTGCACAGGCGTGCTTCGGTAGACCTTTTCGTTATCATTCAAGCTTAAAGCGCGCTAGCCGAGAGCAGTTACGCCAAATGACAGATGAAGCTATGTATGTTCTAGCCGATCTGCTCCCAGAGAACCGCCGGGGAGAGTATGCTGACCTTTCGCATGCCACCCAAGAGACAATTGAGTGGGTATAAACCGGAATTATTAGTGCTATAATGCGAGCACGTCGATTCTGATTGTCTATTTTTATGTCTTTTGTTCTAACACTGCTCAGTTCGTCACCGTATCTAAACTTCCCTCACACACTTTGGGGGCGGGTATTTGCTGCAGCAGGTTGGATCCTATTTCTGGCAATTGACCTGGCTTTGCTGTGGAGATGGCGAGGATATGATAAACCTCGTACACCTCGCAATTGGGGGATATTCATTCTTTTAGCAGTGTTAGTGCCATTGACCAGCCTCTTCTTTGGAATCCGTCTACCCGCAGAGGGTGCCTTATCCCCACCAGGTGTGCCCATCGAGCCGTATGGACCGGCGCTTATGGTTTTCGCGGCATTACCTTGGATCTTAGCTGGTGGATTATTAGGGCCAACACTGTCTGTGGTTCTTGCGGCATTTTCAGGCGGGCTGTTGGCATTATGGGGTACTCATTCTCCCTTTGCTCCATTGGAATTAGCTTTACTGGCGATATTATTCAGTGCTGCGGTAAATCAGCGCTATCGTACACGCATCTACGCATTATTCCGACATCCAATATTTACGACTGTCGTACTGACAATCATCTATCCACTGATTTTTTTGGGGAGCACAGCCCTTACCGTTGATGGTACTCTGGCAATTCGTCTTGATTATGCTCTTAACCTAGTCTGGCCAACTACACTTGCATTAGGTGGGATGCTTCTATTAGGAGGGATGATTGCAGAGGTTGTCGCCATAGCACTTCCCGAATATTGGGGTATCAAAGGGGGGGTATTACCTTCACCTTCCGAGAAAAGTTTGCTAGCCCGCTTTTTATATACTATTGCTCCGTTGGCCATTTTACTGGCGCTGGCTATGATCATTGGGAGCTGGCTTGTGGCGGAGGACGCTTCTGAACGAATCTTGCATGAGGGTTTGGAAAAGACAGCTCTAGTCGCTTCTGAGGGTATACCATATTTTTTAGAAACGGGTCAAAACTTGATTAAGCGTTTGGCAGCCGACCCGCGGCTGTATACCAGTGATCCAGAAACTCTCGGTGAGATCTTATCCGAAGATCTGCGTGTGGTGCCATTTTTTACCCAATTGTATGTGTTAGATGAAACAGGTAAGTCATTGGCGGGTTATCCAGTGTTTGATTATCCAGGTGTGCAGGCACCCCGCGAAGAACTTGATGGCATTCAGCGTGCGTTGGAAGGTATACCCTTCCAAACATATACAGTTCCACCGGAAGAGGGTGGAACGACTGCCGAAGTCTCGTTTTTAGCCGCGATCTTTGACGCGGCAGGAGATGTACAAGGTGTGTTAGTAGGTCGTACGGACCTTGATTCTAACCCCTTTACTCAGCCCATAATTTCCAGCTTGGTAGATCTTGAGGCGACGGATGGTGAGGGTATGCTGTTGGATGAAGATAGACGGATTTTATACCATCCTAACCCTAGCTTGCTGATGTCTACATACACAGGGAAGATTCCTGAAGAAGCAGATTTTTTCGAGGACAAAGGATCTGACGGCACTCGTCGCTTGATATATTACCAACCGGCTTTGGGTCGTCCATGGGCTGTGGTCTTATCGGTTCCTGCTCAAAGTGCCCAACAATTGGCTCTGAGAATAGCTGCACCATTGTTGCTCATGATCGTAGTTCTGGTATTCGTTTCTGTTATTATTTTACGTTTGGCTCTTCGCAATGTTACCCGCTCTTTGCAAAATCTGGCTATACAGGCTGATAATATCGCTCAGGGGGAGTTAAATACTCCCATGCCCACAGATGGAATTGATGAGATTGGTCAACTACGACGTGCTTTTGAAAAGATGCGTGTCAGCCTGAAAGCGCGGCTAGATGAACTGAACCAACTTTTAATAGTAAGCCAGGGAGTAGCTTCTAGCCTTGAGATGTCAGAGGCGGTTCAGCCTGTTTTGGAATCTGCCTTAAGTACAGGTGCAAGTACGGCGAGGGTTGTGCTCGTTCCGTCACTTATGCCCGACCTTGATAATGATCCGGATTCTCCAATCTCATATGGAGCGGGATCCGCCGGTAACCTTTATGCATATTTAGATGATCAAATCTTAACCATGATGCGCCAACAGGATCGGGTCGTATTAAACAACCTGGGACGACCACGCTTGCTACGAATTTCACCAGGGAATCGTGAACCGCATGCCCTCCTTGCAGTTGCGCTACATCATGAAAATCTATATTATGGTGCGCTGTGGGTCGCGTTTGATCGTCCGCACTCCTTCTCCGATCAAGAAGTTGACTTTTTTGTGACCCTTGCTGGTCACGCTGCTTTGGCAGCCGCGAATTCCCGTCACTATCTCAACGCAGAAATTGGAAGGCAACAATTGGCGGCGATTTTGGCTTCCACTCCGGACCCTGTACTGGTTACCGATCATCAGAACCGCTTATTGCTTGTTAATCCCGCTGCGTGGCGGGCACTTGGTCTTGGAGTAGAGTGGAAAGAAGGGCAACCGATTGAACAGGTAATCACCCAGGACGAGTTATTAGATTTATTGAGTTCTGTGACCGACGAGAAACGCTCGGTGGAGGTTGCGTTATTAGATGGACGCGTATATTATGCAACAGCGACCAAGGTTTTGGCTGAGGGGCGGAGTATGGGTCGTGTTTGTGTATTGCGTGATATTACATCATTCAAGCAGGTAGATGCGCTGAAATCGGAATTTGTAGCTACGGTTAGCCATGACTTGCGTTCTCCCCTAACCTTGATGCGTGGTTATGCAACGATGTTGGAGATGGTTGGTGACCTCAACGAACAGCAATCAAACTACGTGCTAAAAATCATTTCTGGCGTAGAAAGTATGTCTAGCTTGGTAAACAATTTGTTAGATTTAGGGCGAATTGAGTCTGGTGTTGATTTGCAATTAGAGATGATCTCAGCTCAGGAAATCGCCGATCGTGTGGTCAGTTCTCTCCAAGCACAAGCTACTCAGAGGCAGGTTCAACTTAAATACATGCCTCAAGAGGAGATACCACATATGCAAGCTGATCCAGCGCTAGTGCAACATGCATTAAACAACCTGGTTGAAAATGCGATTAAATACTCCGAATCGGGTGGGGAAGTAAATGTCAGGGTTAATGCTCATAAGGATTATGTTATCTACGAAGTGAGCGATCATGGAATTGGGATTGCGCCGGTAGATCAACCGCGCTTGTTTGAGAAGTTTTTCCGCGGCGCACAACAAACCGATAAACAGCAGCGTGGTTCGGGTTTGGGGCTTGCGATTGTCAAATCGGTAGCAGAGAGGCATGCTGGACGGGTTTGGTTTAAGAGCCAGTTAGGCAAGGGGAGCACTTTTTACATGGCAATCCCCTTGCGACAGCCGATACTATCTCCAGATGAATAATCGTCAAGACGATAGTATTACTCTTGAAAAAATTCAATAATTGCCCTTGACCAAAATCGTAGTCTTTAGTTATAATCTATGCAAATGCAAAATTATTGATGGCGTTGCGCTTAATGAGCGCTCGAGAGAGATTCTCTTGCGCTTGTATTTGTTGTGTTAAGCGCAAATCATACTCCCTCATCATTTTAGGATTGAACACACTCGTCTTTGGTTTTATACTACAGCGATGACGCCAACAAAAAAGCTCCGCGCTTTTGATGGTAGAAGTGTGTCTGGTCACATTATGAGTGGTAGATTAAGGGCTGCTAACAGGAGGCGACCGAGTGGAAGCTAAGGGGTTGACCAACCTTCGTATTAGTCTGGCATCGCCAGATATCATTCGCAGTTGGTCTTATGGCGAAGTACTTAAGCCTGAGACCATAAACTATCGACGTCTACGCCCGGAAAAAGATGGCCTTTTCTGCGAAGCCATTTTTGGCCCCACGCGTGATTGGCAATGTTACTGCGGTAAGTATAAAAATATCCGCTATAAAGGAATTGTCTGTGATAAGTGTGGGGTGGAAGTAACCCGCTCATCTGTACGCCGTGAACGTATGGGGCACATTGATTTGGCCGCACCAGTTGCACACGTATGGTACACGCGGAGAATTCCATCCTATCTTGGTTTATTGCTTGACTTATCCCGACGCAACCTTGACCGAGTTTTATATTTTGCGCAATATGTGGTCACATATGTAGATGAAGATGCCCGGCAGAAAGCGCTCAAGCGTCTGGAAGATAAAATTGTCGAGACCGAGCGCGAACAAACAACCCAAAGCAACGACCAAATTATCGCGATCAAATCTGAGCGGGATCAAACTATTGCAGTGCTTAAGGAGAAGCAAGCTCAGGTTGAGAGTCAATTCGATGAACAGATTGCCGAGAAGCTGGATCCGATAATTAAGGCTGGTCAACGGTTAGAAACCAGTTTGCAGGAACAGTTAAAACAGAAGGCTGTTACAGCAATTCACTTTCCGGAAACTGATATTGTAATTGTTGAGGCTGGGGAAGTGGTCGCAAATAAGCATCTCTCGAAGGTTCAGCAAGTTGTTAAAGAACGCCTCGAGGAGTTGGAAAGCGATCTTAATGATCAGAAGCAACGCGACCTTAACCTCATTCAGCAGGATATTGATAGCGAGCGCGCCAGGGCTGACCTTCAAATGGAAGAGTTGCGTATTGAGCTTGAAGATCAGGCAACATCAGTGCGCAGCGAAAATACACATATGCGCGATGAACTGCTCGATTTGCGCCCACTTACTTTTATGGGTGAGAGCCGTTACCGGGAGCTGAAGTCACGCTGGGGACAGGTATTCCGCGCCGATATGGGAGCGGAGGCTTTCTTCGACATCCTGCGCCGTATTGACCTGGACAAATTGGCAGAAGAATTGTGGCACGAACTGCGCACATCTCGCAGTAAACAAAAGCGTAAGAAGGCGACTAAGCGCTTGAAAGTGGTTGAGGCATTCCGCCGCTCCGGAAATCGCCCCGAGTGGATGGTTATAACCATTTTGCCGGTGATTCCCCCCGATCTACGACCAATGGTGCAGTTGGACGGTGGTCGCTTCGCTACATCTGATTTAAACGATCTGTACCGCCGAGTGATCAACCGCAACAACCGTCTCAAGCGCTTGTTAGAGTTAGGCGCTCCTGATGTAATCGTTCGCAACGAAAAGCGCATGTTGCAAGAGGCGGTCGACTCACTAATCGATAACTCACAGCGCGGCAAAGCGCTCTCCCGCCGCGGACGCCGTGAGCTAAAATCCCTTAGCGATATGCTCAAGGGCAAGAAGGGGCGCTTCCGCCGCAACTTGTTAGGGAAGCGTGTAGATTACTCAGGTCGCTCAGTTATCGTTGTTGGACCAAATCTAAGGCTCGACCAGTGTGGCCTCCCAAAGGCAATGGCACTTGAGTTATTTCGTCCATTTGTGATTTCTCGCCTCGTTGCACATAATTATGCTGCTAATGTCAAGGGTGCTAAGCGTTTCATCGAACGCAATCGCCCCGAGGTTTGGGAGGTTTTGGAGGAAGTGATCAAAGATCGCCCGGTGATGCTCAACCGTGCCCCGACGCTCCACCGATTAGGCATTCAAGCCTTTGAGCCGATACTGATTGAGGGTAGCGCCATTCAGTTGCATCCTCTGGTAACAACAGCTTTCAACGCTGACTTTGATGGTGATCAAATGGCGGTACATGTACCTCTATCTCAGAAGGCCGTTTGGGAAGCCCGTCAATTAATGCTCTCTTCCAGGAATTTATTGAAGCCTGCCGATGGTGAGCCGATTATCAGTCCCTCTAAGGATATGGTATTGGGCGTCTTTTACCTCACCAAAGAAGACAATCGTGAATATGAAGGTGATGGTCGTGTGTTCGCCAATATGGACGAGGTGGAACTGGTTTATGCACTGGATCAAGTTGAGATACATACTCATATACAATTGTATGCTACTACTTGGTATGATGATGAAGGTAGCCGCCTTGATGAACCAGAAGAGCGTTTGATAGATACCACTGTTGGACGTGTGATTTTTAATCGTATCCTGCCCCCATCAATTCAGTATATGAACTCGGTTCTCGATAAAGGTGGTATAAAGGATTTAGTCGCTGAGCTCTATGAGGTTTGTGGTGAGGATGTCACTGCTGATATCGCCGACGCAATCAAAAATATTGGCTTTTATTATGCGACTCGTTCCGGCTACTCCCTGGCAGTATCGGACATCACTATACCGGATGAAAAACCAGCGATCATCCAAGAATCACTTGAAGAAGCGGAAACAGTACAACGCGATTTCCGCCGTGGATTGCTCACCGAACAGGAGTTGGATGAGCGCGTGATCGAGATTTGGCAACGGACGACCAATACATTAGCCGAAGCTGTCAAGAACTCGATGGATCCCGACGGGAACCTGTCTGCTCAGGTGATCTCTGGCGCCACAAAAGGTGGTTTTGGTACGATTTCCCAGTTGGCTGGAATGCGCGGATTAATGGCGGACCCATCGGGTCGTATTATCCCACTCCCCATCCGGTCAAACTTCCGAGAAGGATTGAACGTTCTAGAGTATTTTATCTCTACCCATGGTGCTCGTAAGGGTCTTGCGGATACTGCTCTGCGTACGGCGGACGCTGGTTACTTGACGCGCCGTTTGGTAGATGTTGCCCAAGATTTGATCATTAATGACGATGATTGCGGTACTATGGAAGGGATTATGATCAGGCGTTCGGATGATATCGCCGGGCAATCGCTTAGCGTTCGCATTTACGGGCGCTTGGCAGCTGATCGTGTGGTAGACCCTGAGACCGGCGAAGTTCTCGCGGAGCGGGACGATGCATTCGATCATGTACGTGTCCGAAGCATCGCACCATCCGGAGTACAAGAGGTAAAGGTGCGCTCTCCGCTTACCTGTGAGCGAGTCCATGGCGTGTGTGCCAAGTGTTATGGTCTGGATTTAGGTCGTGGCCAGTTGGTCGAAGTTGGCTCCGCTGTCGGGATTGTTGCTGCCCAGTCTATTGGTGAGCCGGGCACCCAACTCACTTTGAGAACATTTCATACAGGTGGTGTTGCTGCTGGTAGCGATATCACTACTGGTCTCCCGCGAGTCGAAGAATTATTTGAGGCTCGAAAGACACCTAAAGGCGAAGCGGTCGTCTCCGAAATCGCTGGGGTTGTCAGCGTGGTGCAATCGGACCGCTATAGCGACCTGCGCCAGGTACATGTGGAGCATAGCGAGATGGTTAGCGATGAGTACGATATCCCCGAAGACTGGACGATCGTTGCCGAAGATGCCACGGAAGTCAGCAAGGGCGATACGCTGGCTCATCTGGGCGAAGAGGCCTCGACCGCTGCCGAAAATGCGGGCCGTGTGCGTATTGAAGATGGCAAGGTCATCGTCTCTTACGAGGTGAGCCAGGAAGAGGATTACGATATTCCTACCAATACACGGCTGACGGTTGCTGACGGTGATCATGTTGAGCCCGGACAGCCCCTCACTGAAGGCTCACTCAGCCCGCACAGCATTTTGCGTATTAAAGGGCGCGAAGCCTGCCGGGTATACTTGCTGACCGAGGTGCAACGTGTGTACCGCTCTCAGGGGCAGAATATCAATGACAAACATTTCGAAGTGATCATTCGCAAGATGATGTCCAAAGTGCAGGTCACTCGACCCGGTGATACGAACTATCTGCCTGGAGATTTGATAGATTTCCTGGAGATAAAAGGGGTCAACGAACAGTTCCTGGAAGAGGGGAAGCGTCCGGCTAAGTTTATTGAGATACTGCTGGGTATCACGAAGGCATCCTTGGAAACCGAATCCTTCCTGTCAGCCTCATCCTTCCAGCATACCATCAAGGTGCTGGCGCAGGCGGCGATTGCTGCTCGTGAGGATCCTTTGTATGGCTTGAAGGAAAATGTGATCATCGGGAAACTGATCCCAGCGGGTACTGGATTTGTGCGGGGACGATTTGATGAAGACCTGGATGAATTGCCCCTCGTAGAGGATATCCCAGAAGCGGTAATTGAGGATCTTGTTGAGGCAGTTGTCGAAGAAATGGGTGAGACAGCCAATCCTGGAGATGATGCGGTTGAAACTGAGGCCGAAGCTGAACCCACTGTGGCCGAAGCCGAACCTACTAAGGCCGAAGCCGAAGCTGAAGCCGAAACGGAAGCCGAAGCTGAAGCCGAAGTCGAAACGGAAGTCGAAGCAGAAGCCGAAACGGAAACCGAAGCCGAAGCCGAAACCGAAGTCGAAGCTGAACCCACTGTGGCCGAAGCTGAAGCCGAAGCCGAAACGGAAACCGA
This sequence comes from Chloroflexota bacterium, assembly GCA_030636125.1. Next base: position 20,392 of record DAOVXM010000002.1, read on the forward strand.
AGTCGAAGCTGAAGTCGAAGTCGAAACGGAAGCCGAAACCGAAGTCGAAGCTGAACCTACTGTGGCGGACTGAAAATCCCCGATAAATCTTAGAGATAATATCGTGACCGGCGCTGACCATTTGGCCAGCGCCGGTTTTGTGTTTAAGGGAGTGATCGCAAATAACTTGATTTGACGTAACTGCTCAGGCTGATGTGGGAAGTCTCGAATAACAGGTCAAGATTCGTAAGCGGGTGGGTGATAGCCGAGCTTGACTTCCAGGTCAGTTTTGACGGTGGGCCATTCTGTGTCGATGATGCTGTAGAAGATTGAATCACGGATGAAGCCATCCGGCAGGACCATGTGCTTGCGCAATAAGCCTTCTTTGACCGCGCCGATGCGTTCGAGGGCGCGCTGCGAGCGCTGGTTGCGGGGATCGGTCTTGAATTGCACGCGTATGCAGCCAAGCCTCTCAAAGGCATGTTCCAGCAGTAAATATTTACATTCGGTGTTGACGGCAGAACGCTGGTAGGGGACGGCGTACCAGGTGCCGCCGATCTCAAGAGCGAGATTTTGGGGGCTAATATTCAGGTAGCGGGTGGCTCCAATGGCGCGGCCGCTCTCGATGTGGACCACGGCAAAGGGTAGATCGGTGCCGCGTGCCTGTTCGGCGAGCATGGATTGAACCCAGCCGCGCATCTGCTGCTCAGTGGTGATATTGCCATAACGCATATAGCGCCAGATGCTTTCATCGGCGGCGGCGATGGTCAGGTCGGGGATGTGGCTTTCTGCGAGGGGTTCGAGGCGCACGACACGCCCGGTGAGGGTGATTGGAGGGATGTGCATGGGGTGGTAATGTTCCTATCTAGCAGATTATTAACCCAGGTGGCTATGTGTTGCGAGTGATGATCCACTTATTTATACTTGAAGGGGCGTTTAATGGCAATGGAAAATTTACTACTCAGGCAAAAGCGCTCTCGCAGAGGGAAATTTCGGAAAAATTGTGTGTATGAGGGTATCTACTGGATGGATCCGCTGCTCGCAACGACCCTGGCGGGCGAATACCGAAGGGCGAGGCAACCCTTCCGGGTGCGCGGGTTGACATTTCCCCCATTTCACTATAAGATTGCCCTCAGAACAAACATTCTCTAGCCACCGGACAGTTTTGAAAATCACCCTTGCGAAGGTAAAAAAACCACTAATTCTGGACAGATTTTCTAGAATATATCAATGATTTAGCAGCAATTTCCGCCGTAAAACCTTCGCAAGGGTAAAAGTGTCAGGTCGCTAAAAACATTCTTACAATTGCTACTCGGAAAACAGGTGTGCAGAGGGAAAAAGACCTGCATGTACACCTATTTCCTATCCGCATGGAGACTTTATATGGAAGTTGGCCTGGTACGAAAAATCGATATTGATGTCGAGATGCAGCAAGCTTATCTGGATTATGCGATGAGCGTGATCGTGGCGCGGGCGCTGCCGGATGCCCGAGATGGGCTTAAACCCGTCCACCGCCGCATTTTATACGCGATGTACGATATGGGCTTGCGCACGGAGTCTACTTATAAAAAATCTGCTCGTATTGTGGGGGAAGTGTTGGGTAAATATCACCCGCACGGCGATATGGCAGTGTATGATGCGATGGCGCGCATGGCGCAGGACTTCTCCATGCGCTGCCCGATGGTGGATGGACAGGGGAACTTCGGCAGTGTGGATGGCGATCCCCCGGCGGCGATGCGTTATACCGAGGCGCGCTTGACGTCTCCAGCCCTGGATATGCTGGCTGATATCGGCAAAGAGACGGTGGATTTTGATGTCAATTTTGACGACACGCTGACTGAGCCAAGCGTGCTGCCCGCGGCGGTGCCCAATTTATTGGTGAACGGGGCGACGGGGATCGCGGTGGGTATGTCGACCAGTATACCGCCGCACAACCTGGATGAAGTGGTGGATGCCCTGAAGTATATGCTGGAGAAATGGCGCGGGTTGGATAATATCAACGTGGAGGATTTGATGCAGTTCATCAAGGGGCCGGACTTCCCCACGGGCGGGCTGATCATCCAGGATAGGGGGGAGGACGTGCTGACCAGCGCCTATGGCTCAGGCCGCGGGCGGATAACGGTGCGGGCACGGGCTCACCTGGAAGAGATGGGGCGGGGGCGAAACCGCATCATTGTCACTGAGCTGCCTTATATGACGAACAAATCCTCCTTGATCGAGCGCATTGCCAGCCTGGCGCGTGAGGAACGCTTGGAGGGCCTGGCCGATCTGAGGGATGAATCGGACCGCCAGGGGATGCGGATCGTGATCGAGCTGACCAAGACCGCCGACCCGGAAGAAATCCTGCGGCTGCTGTATAAATATACGCCGATGCAGACCACTTTCAGCATTATCCTGCTGGCCCTGGTGGACGGCGAACCACGCATGCTGAGCCTCAAGCAGGCCTTGCGGGTGTACCTGGAACACCGGCTGGAAATCGTGCGCCGCGGGAGTGAGTATGAACTGAAAAAAGCCCGCCAACGCGCCCATATCCTGGAAGGGCTGCGGGTGGCTATCAAGAATCTGGACGCGGTGATCGCTTTGATCCGCAAGGCGGCTGACGTGCCCACGGCGCGCACACGATTAAGAAGGCGCTTTAAGCTGAGCGAGGCGCAAGCCCAGGCTATCCTGGAGATGCAGCTGCGCCGATTGGCTGCGCTGGAGCGTAAGAAGATCGAGCAGGAGTATAAAGAAGTACAAAAAAAGATCAAGGAATTGGAGGCTCTGCTGCGCTCTCCACTCAAGATGCGCAGGATGGTGGCGGCAGAGTTGGATAGGGTCAAGGAGGCTTATGGCGACCGGCGGCGGACCCAGATTGTGAGCTTGAAGGAAGGGGAGCCGAAAAAGTCGCTGCTGACGGCGCGTGACCTGCTGCCGGAAAAGACCGTGTGGTTGTCCGTGACAGCCGATGGATTGATCTCGCGCAGTTTAGAAGACAAAATGCCGCGCCAGAGCGGCAACGAAGCGCCGGCCTGGCTGTTGCGAGTGAACACCCGCCATACGCTCTTCCTGGTTAATAAGGACGGGCAGGCGGCGGCCTTATCGATGCATGGTATTCCGGAAGCTGAAAAACCTTTGGATGGTGTGCCCATATCGCGGGTTTCGGCCCTGAAGGAGCATGACAAGCTGGCTGTGCTGCTTAGCCTACCTCCGAAAAATGAGCGGGCGAAGGGCTGGTAGGTACTGACTGCGA
>DAOVXM010000441.1 GCA_030636125.1 Chloroflexota bacterium
CTACAGGCAGTGTCATGGCTAGACGTCAAACCAGCCTCCGGACAAGCTACCCCAAACCAGCTCCCAGATAAATTAGTGGAGGCAATTGCCGAAGTTTCTCTGAGGGATGTCCAGTACACCTTACAAGTCGAGGAGGTTGATCTAAGCAGCGAACTTTACTTACTAAGGATGGAACGGAACACACAGGCCGCGCAAGCCGCGCTCTCCTGGATTCAAGATAATAACCCCGAAATTGTTATCACCCCTAACGGAAGCATTTTGGAGATGGGTGCTGTGTACCAGGTCGCGCGTTATCTGGACATCCCAGTGGTAACCTACGAGTTCGGCGAACAACGCGACCGTATCTGGTTGGCACAAAATGCTGAGGTTATGCGCCAGGAGACAGATGCACTCTGGGAAACACGCAAGGATTTAGCCTTGAACGAAGATCAGTGGAACCAGGTGCGTGACCTCTTCACCTCCCGGCAGCGCGCTGACCTGTGGCAGAACTTTTCCAGACGCTGGCAAGGTTTACCCAGCCAGGGAGGTGAGCAAGTACGCCTCAACTTGGGCCTTGATGAAGTGTCGCCGGATTCAAGACCTGTCATCTTACTGGCTGCTAATGTCATCGGTGACAGCCTGACCCTCGGCCGGCAAGTCTTCACCGATAACATGACCGAGTGGCTACGCCGCACCGTGCAATACTTTACCGAACACCCAAAAACCCAACTTATCGTCCGCATCCATCCTGGCGAACGCTACACGAAGGGACCATCGGTCGCCGAGCTGGTTCACTCTACACTTCCGCATTTGCCTGACCACATCCACCTTGTCGGGGCTGACGATCCAGTCAATACCTACGACCTGGTTGAAATCGCGGATTTGGGATTGGTGTACACTACAACAGTCGGTATGGAGATGGCGATGAGTGGTGTGCCGGTGATCGTCGCCGGACAAACCCACTACCGGGAGAAGGGCTTTACCATCGATCCAGATTCTTGGGAGATATATTATCAGTTATTGGCCCAGACGCTGGCAGAGCCCGACAGATACCGTTTATCTCGCGATCAAGTCGATCAGGCCTGGAACTATGCCTATCGCTTTTACTTCGAGTATCCATATCCGTTCCCGTGGCACTTGTTACATTTTTGGAATGAGCTGGAAAACTGGTCATTGGAGAAAGTTCTCTCCAAAGAAGGTCAGGCAATATTTAGCGATTCTTTCCGCTATTTACAAGGCGAACCGGTAAATTTGAACCGGTCGCCTATGGTGGTTAATCAGGAAGCGTAATTAGAAGAAATGACAACCCAAGCAGAGATCAAGCAGCAGGTACGCGAGTTTTACAACCAGGTTGGTTGGCAGGAGGTCAGTGAAGGCGTCTACCAGAACGCCCATTATGAGGACCTACGCCCCGTCTCGCGTGAATATATCCATCGCTGTCACCTGAGGGTCATGCGCCACCTGAAACCCACAGGTCGCTATTTACTTGACGCAGGCTCGGGCCCCATCCAGTATCCTGAGTACCTGGAATATTCCAAGGGATACCAGTACCGCGTCTGTGCAGATATATCCAGCCTGGCTTTGCAGGAGGCACGCCAGCGCATCGGAGATCAAGGCCTATATGTGGTGGCGGATGTGGCTAATCTGCCCTTCAAACCCGAGGCATTCGAGGGCATGGTTTCATTACATACCATCCACCATTTACCTGAGGACGAGCATTTGCAGGCTTACCGAGAACTATATCGCACGCTAGCAGTTGGCAGTACTGCCACAGTCGTCAATGGATGGCCCTCCTCCAGCCTGATGAAGTTCTTCAGCCCCTTGATGCAATGGAGCAACCGCATTAGAAACTTGAAAAATCGACTTTTGATGCGTCCAAATACCGCTAAGAAACAAAAAAAGAACGCTGTGCCCCAAAAGGAAAGTAGCCCCAAAGGGACTTTCACCGACCGCCATGGCGTGGCCTGGATCAAAGAGCAGGTCGGAGGGTATATGCCAGTGGAAATATTTGTCTGGCGCAGCGTTAGCGTACGCTTTATGCGTACACTGATACAACCCTGGCTGGGCGGACGCTTGTGGCTGCGCTTACTGTTCTGGCTGGAAGAGCGCTATCCACACTATTTTGGAGAGAATGGGCAGTACCCACTTATCGTGATAAACAAAACACAGTTATGTGATTGGCGGTAGAAATTTAGGAATAAAACTGATCACAAAACCGCCAATCACTCAGCAATCGGCGGGTGAAGGCTTCGGTTTATTTCAAATTACTTTCCGCCGATTGCATAGTTGACCAAGCAATATGAAGCACGCGTCATCTGGCTGAACTGGCCAAGCAAAGACACAAATTTGCACTACGGAGATCTGAATGGATTGGACAAAACAGGCAATTCTCGTCACCGGCGGCACAGGGTCGTTCGGTAAGAAATTTATCGAGGTCATGCTGCGCGACTACCATCCGGCGAGGCTGATTGTCTTCAGCCGTGATGAACTTAAACAACACGAGATGCGAGTGGGCGGGTTTAATCACACCAGCCTGCGATACTTTATTGGGGATGTGCGCGACCTCAGGCGGGTTCGCCGTGCTATGCACGGTGTCGACGTCGTGGTCCACGCGGCAGCTCTCAAACAGGTCCCTGCCTGCGAGTACAACCCGATGGAAGCTATCAACACCAATATCCTCGGCAGCAGCAATGTTGTTGAGGCCGCGCTTGATATGAGTGTCAAAAAGGTGTTGGCCTTAAGCACTGATAAAGCAGTTAACCCGGTTAACCTTTACGGGACAACAAAACTAGCAGCAGAAAAGCTGTTCGTGCAGAGCAACGCCTATGCAGCGGGAACCGCAACTCGTTTTAGCTGTGTGCGTTATGGGAACGTAGCGGGCAGCCGAGGCAGCGTAATCCCTATTTTTATCCAGCAGCGCGAGAATGGTAAATTGAAAATTACTGACGATCGTATGACACGTTTTTGGCTCACCTTGGAACAGGGCGCTCGCTTTGTCATCCGCTGCATGGAACAAATGCTGGGCGGCGAGGTATTCGTTCCTAAGATTCCTAGCATGAAGATCTTGGACCTGGCAAATGTTATCGCCCCTGAGGCAGATGTGGAAATTATTGGTATCCGGCCCGGTGAAAAACTGCATGAGGTTTTAATCCACGAAGACGAAGCCCGCTCCACCGTCGAGTTGGATGATATGTTTGTGGTGCAGCCTAGTACAGAGCTATGGTTTGGGCACGATTGGCAGGTAAAAGGTCACCAGCTTCCTGACGGTTTCCGCTACGCCAGCAACTCCAACCCAGACTGGTTAACCATAGATCAGATACAAGAAATGGTTGCACCATTTGAAAATAGCAGGATAAACGAAGAATGAATAGACGGAAGATAATGGACAAAAGGCAATGGATAAAAACATTTCCATTCAAAACCTTTCA